>DRJN01000134.1 GCA_011052165.1 Gammaproteobacteria bacterium | reverse complement strand
GATGAACAGCCAGCGCATGGTGTCGAGATACGGAATCAGCGGCTGGAGGGCGGATTGGGTGTCGGTGACGGCTTGCTGCACCATCTTGTCAATCAGCATTCAAAACTGACCCCCAATCGGCGTCTAAAATTGACCCCCCGGGCCAGCCATTTTGGGCTGTTGGTATTTTCGTCTGAGTTGAATGTTTGTGCATATGGGCAAGAAGGGACAGAAAGCGCGGAGACCTCAATTATCGGAGCGCTTTGTGTCCCTTCCGGTTTGGGTTCAGTGGCGATGCTTTAATCGCCAGCTGTCATTTCCGGTCTCAACGATATCGCAATGATGGGTGAGCCTGTCGAGTAATGCGGTGGTCATTTTTGCATCGGTAAACACGGTGGGCCATTCAGCGAAGGTCAGATTTGTCGTGACCAGTATCGATGTCCGTTCGTAAAGGCGGCTGATGAGATGGAACAACAATCTGCCACCCGCATCTGCGAATGGTAAATAGCCCAATTCATCAATGATCAAGAGATCAACACGGCTGAGTTTATCTGTGAGTCTGCCGTCGACGCCATCGCGATGTTCGGCTTCGAGTTTGTTAGCCAGATCAACAGCGCTAAAGAACCGTACACGTTTTCGCTGGTTGACAGCTTTTGCCCCGATAGCTGTGACCAGATGGGTTTTCCCGGTTCCGGTTCCGCCGACAAGCACTGCGTTGCGCATCGTTTCCAGGAAGGTGCCGTCATGGAGAGTTCTGACAAGCTCTTCATTGACAGGGCTTGCCGGGAAGTCAAAACCCTCCAGGGTTTTCATGACCGGGAACTTCGCTGCATTCATCTGGTAGCGGATCGAGCGTGCAGTCTTTTCGGCCAATTCAGCGCATAGCAGTTCACCCACCAGTCTTTGAGGGCGCCATTTGTGCTGGGTCGCTGCCTGTATCGTTTCATCATAGGCCTGGCGCATGCCGCCCAGTTTGAGTTCGCCCATGATATCGATGATTTCATGCCGCTCCATGTGGGGCCTTCCGAGTGGCAAAGGGGGGTGCGAGATCATATCGGGCGCAATCCACCACTGGCGGCATAAGCAAACGCAAATGCTCGGGCGGATCGATCTTGGGTGGCGGTGGCGGTGTTTTTTGACGCGACAGAATATTCAGAACGGCCGCACAACTGCGCAATCCTTCTTTGAGGGCCTGCACGCAAGCGGCCTCGACGGCATCAAGTCCCTGTTCATGAGCCGCTAAAAGGATATCAACCATTTGCCTGTCACCATCAGGCAGGGCAGCAAGGCGCGCCTGTATTTTTGTCATTGCCCAAGGCAGGTGAAGCTCTTTAAAGGGCGCCCCATTGCGTATGGCTCCCGGCTTGCGGGCCAATATGGGCACATAATGCCACGGATTATAGATCGCCTTCCCGCGGCCAAAGCAGCGCTCGTGCTCGCCAACAATTTTTCCATTTTGAAGGATTACAATTCGGTTTGCATATGCGTGGATCTGAACTGGTCGCCCAATGGCTTCTGCCTTAACGCTGTATTTGTTCCGTTCAAAGCGCACCAGACAGGTTCGCGCTACAGAAACCGTCTTTTCCAGGTAACCAACAAATGGCCTTTTGAAGGGGACCAAGCACCGACGTTCTTCCTGGAATACCTCCCAAACCGTCTTGTCCGGGAGGTCCGGGTGGGACATGCGCTTGGCGCGTTCAACCATCTGCTCATGCAGGCGGGCATTTAATTCCGCCAGCTTTTGGGCCTGCTGGCGAGGCTTGAAAAAAGCGTCCCGCCCATTCTTGACCTGGTTTTCAACCTGACCTTTCTCCCAACCCGCCGCCGGAGAACAGGCGGTGGGCTCCATCAGATAATGGGCGCACAGCTTTAAAAACCGGGCGTTGAAACGGCGCTCCTTTCCCGTCAGGATCGCATCCACCGCCGTCGGCATATTATCATAGATTCCACGACCGCAGGTGCCGCCAAAAAAGGCAAACGCCTGATCATGAGCATCAAAAACCATCTCTTGGGTTTCCCGGGGATAGGCAATCAGAAAAGGCATGCGGCTATAGCACAACCGAAAATGAGCGACCTTCACATTAACCAAAATACCGTCAAGAGATATGCCCTCCGTACTCCAATCAAACTGGTACGCTTCCCCAGGCGCAAAGCTTAGGGGAATAAATGCTTCGCCGATCCCCGACTGGCGAGCAATACGCCATTGTTTGGCAAAGCGCCGGACGCTGTCATACCTTCCCTCAAAACCTTCACGGCGCAAATCATCAAAAACCCGCGTCATGCGAAACCGCTCTTTGCGGCTGCGCTTCTCATTTAATTCAAGCATCGCCTCAAGCCGGCCAATAAAATCGCCCAGCTTGGGATAGGTCTGTTTGCCCCGATCATAATGGGGCTCAGAAATCCCATCGCTCCGAATAATCTTGCGCACCGAATTCCGACTGATCCCCCGCAAGCGAACAATCTCCTTAATCGACCTCCCGTGCTTGAAATGGTCCAAACGCACCCGTGATATCGTTTCCAAACTAATCATCCCTTCTCTGCGCAGCAGCCTCCAATCAAGAATGCTGATGCTTTGACTCAACTACAGGGAGGGGTCAATTTTAGACGCCGATTTCCCCACTTAGGGGGTCAATTTTGCATGCCGATCTCCAGGTTTGACCACCACGAGCGGATGTCCTTGGGGCG
>DRJN01000133.1 GCA_011052165.1 Gammaproteobacteria bacterium | reverse complement strand
GTTTTGCGGGCCGGGAACCGGTAGCACCAACCCGACTCGATCAACACGCGCCGGGCATGCCCGTTGCCTGTCTTGGTGATACCGCCTTGGCGGCGCGTTTGACCACTGGAGGACTCACTCGGCACCAGGCCTAAGAAACTCATCAATTGCCGTGGCGAATCAAATCGGGTGATGTCGCCAAGTTCGGCCATGATCGTCATCGCGGTAATGAGCTTGACACCCCGCAAAGCCATCAAGGCTTTAACGACCGGAGCCAAACTCCAACTCTCCAGGGCTTTTTCCATCTCTTGTTCCAATCCGGCGACACGGGCTTCGGCCTGCTTGATGGCCTCCACGTATTCCTGAAAAACAATCTGTTGCACGGCAACGTCGAACTTGAGTCCTTCCAACCAGCGAAAGTGCGCCTGGGTCCAGCGGCTTTTGCCACTCTCATAAATTCGAGCATAGCGGAGCAGAAAGGCGTTCAAGCGTTGTTTGGTGATCCGCTCCAGGCCTTTCATATCTTCGCGTGCCCGCGTGAGATCACGCATCGCCTCTTGCTCCTGATCGGGCACCCAGACCGGTGTGAGTTCGCCTGCTCTATCGAGTCGGCAGAGTTTTTCGCTATCTCGCCGGTCGGTCTTGACCCGCTCGCCGGGTTTTGTCGGAATCAGTGACGGGGCCACTACGCTGCAATGGTGGCCAAGCTGGCTGATCTGGCGGTATATCTCATAACCACACGGCCCTGCCTCATAGCAAAATGAGAGCACCTCTCCATCGGGACACAATTTCTTGACCAGCTTACGAATCTCCTCAGGCGTGTTGGCTATCTCACCGTAATAACGAGGCTTTCCTGCCAAGGCATCGGCGACTGCTACCGCAATCGTTTCCTTGTGTGTATCCAGCCCCACGTACTTGCTAAACTCTTGCATGACCTGTCCTCCTCGATTATGGCTCTGCGCCGGGGTTCCAACCTCTAAGCGTAACCCACGTCTTCGAGGTTGGGCAGGTCAATACATGATGTCTAGGACGGTTGGAATTCCTTTTGCGCGGCAGGGCGGGCCGCGGGTGTGAAAACCCGTGCTTTGCACCAATCAGGGTGACGTGCCTTTAATATGTGCCGCAAGTCGGATGGTCAGTGCGACAATCGTCAGCGTCGGGTTGGCCTGTCCGCTGGTCGGGAATATCGAGCTGCTGGCGACGAACAGATTCGGTATACCGTGCACTTGGCAATTTTCATCCACGACGCCGTCGGAGTCCCTGGCAGCCATTCTTGTTGTTCCTATATGGTGACCAAGCATGGCCTGGTGGTCCCGAATCGCCTCGGCCGGGTTGTCGGAGTCGTAGACCAGCTTCCCACAGCCACTGTCACGCAACTCCGTGTCGATCAACCGGTGGGTCAGGCAGATACTTTCCACGTCCTTTTCTGCAATCCTGTAGTCGACAAAGAGCCTGGGGACCCCGAATATATCAACCTTGTCAGACAGGGTGATCCGGGAATCCCGGTCGGGAATTTGTTCGGTATGATAATAAAGGTGATATTCATTATTTTTTGATCTCTGCAACAGGGAAGGAATTCTGCGCCCCTGTATAAAGCGGTTGCGGCACCAGCGCGGAAGAACGGACAGTACTTCCGGCGATCCCTTGAGAATATTTATGATGTGTCGCCAGTATAATGCGTACTTCCCTTTAAACGGCGCCCTGGTTTGGTCATGCTGGAGTATCTTTTTGGCAATGAATGCCAGCGAGAACAGCCCGCTTCCATGTTCGGGATCCGACAATAAAGGCCGATCCAGCAACAGATAGGCGTTCAGCAGCTTTTGTTCTCGTTGCGCCTGCTCTGAAATGCACAGGCGGCGGCGGCAATATATGCCTTCCCTGTCCAGTTCATAGCCGTATATCGGCACTACATTATCTGCGAACCTGACGCGCGCAATGCTACCGCTTATGTGGCACATATAACCCCGTCCCAGCCAGTCGGAATGGTTACCCAGGCCGGTTTTATGTACCTTGTTTGATGCCAGTAACAGCCGTGTTACCTCAAGCCCCCCGCCACATAGTACGGTAACTTCCGGTTTGATGGTGAAGCTTTCCCTACCAAACCTTCCGACCGACAGTGAGCTCACTTCGGTGCCATCACCGGATACATCGATACTGAGGCAAACGGCGTGCATAAGGACCCTGATATTTGGGGCATCCTGTAGCGCTTTTTTGTAGGTCTTGCCGAAATGGGTCGGTGGGCTCCATCGCTCTATGGTGTTGCTGGTAACAGCATGGCCCTTGAATCCGGGTATCATTTCAGCAGGGTCTTCCGGCATGGCATCGTCTGTGTGGTATAAATAGTCACCGCACTCACAGTATGTATGCGCCTTCCGGTAGTAAGGGTCCAGTTCCTCTTTCGACAGGGGCCAGCCGCTATGGGGTACGTAATCCCTGGTTTCGAAGTCAATCGCACTGAACGGTATACAGCGTCCGCCCCAGAGTGCAGAAGTTCCACCGAGCTGCCGATAGCGATCACTGTCCAGGGGAAGGTGGCGTGCCGGGTCCGCAAGTTCTCCACGGTAGAGTTCCATACTTTTGCCGCTGTTTTTCAAGCCACCGGCTTCGAGTAGGACTATATTTCCCCCGGTCTTTGCCAGCTCCAGGGCCAGTGTGATGCCGGCCGGACCGGCGCCGACGATACAGATTTCGCAGCTGACTGCTGACCCGGCGGGTATACTGGCTGCTTCTTCAATCATGCGGCGGTACCGATTGAGCGGTGGTGTGCTGTAATACGTCGATATCCCGGGCAGAAAGCGGTTCCCCCGAGAATGCGTCCAGGTTTTCCTGTAGGTGTTTGCGACAGGTCATTCCGCCAAGAATCACACCGGTATCATCTCTTTGCAGCAGGTACTGCAAAGCAATTCTGGCTGGTGAGGAGTCAGTGCGATTCCGTGCCAGTTCCAGCAGGGGCGGATAGGAGAACACATCACCGCCACCGAATGGTTCTCTGAGTATGACGCCAATACGCCTGTCCTCCATCAGGGGGAGTGCACTGTCCAGGGACTGGTGTTGCGTTACATTCCCGGGGAACTGGATACACGAGATGTCCTCGTTTCGGGAAAATTGCAAGGCGCTCGTTATTGTATCGCAGGAAACACCATAGTGACGGATCTGCCCCTTCTCCTGAAGGGAGTTCAGCATTTCAAACACTCGGCCGTCAGCCAGAACCCCTGTGTCCGGGCTGTGTAACAGCACAATATCCAGGTAATCGGTGTTCAGGCGGCGCAGACTTCCTTCAATGCGTTTTTCCAGATACGCGGGGTCAAAACATTTGTTCTCAACATCCCTGCGGGTTTTGAGCGTCTTTTCCCTTCCGTGTTTCCAGTGGCGCATGAGAGGGTTGGCCAGCGGTTTTACGAGTCTTATCAGGTTTTGTGACAGTCCCAGGGTAAGGCCGGCCTTGGTGCAGTAAATAAGTTTGTCCCGCCTTCCACGGAATAACTTTCCCAGCATGCGCTCGCTGTCGCCCTGGCCGTAAACGTCTGCGGTATCGAAGAAATTAATGCCCCGGTCTACAGCTTCCAGCAGGGTTGCCCTGACTTCGGAGCAGGGATGTGCTGTCGATATGGAGGCAATCTGGCTGCAACCAAATCCTATTCTCGAGGGCCTGATATCTGTTTTTCCGAATGTAGTGTAGTGCAACGTCGGGTGCCTTTTTGATCGCAGTCAAAGCCTGAAAATAGCGGCGGTTCAGCTAGCCAGCGAAAGATAGATTTCTTCCGTCTTGCGCGCGATTTCCGGCCACGAGTTCAGTTTTGATTTTTCCTTTACATTCTTCTGCATGTGCGAATACAGCGTACTGTCGCTGAGAACGCGCGTAATCGCGTCTGCGAGCGCTGGTACATCGCCGGGTGGTACGAGCAGTCCGGTATTGCCATCATCCACCACTTCATCAAAACCGCCAATATCGCTGGCAATAACAGGACGCCCGTTTGCATACGCGGTGGCAATTACCGCGCTGTTCCAGCCCTCCACGTAGGGTACGGCAACAATATCTACACGCGAAAACAGCGCTGGAATTTCTACAAGCGGGAAGTAGTGATGATGGAAAATCAGCCTGTCTGCGATATCCGGGTTGTTCGCCAGCTCAAGGTATGTATCAATACCTTCAAAGGGTTTGCCGACTATAAGCAGGAAGGCGTCCGGTACTGATTTGGCCACGCTGCGGAAAGATTCCAGCAATACCTGTAGCCCCTTTCGGGGTTCGATATTGCCAAAGAAAAGAACAATTTTTAGTTCTTCCGGGATGCCGGGAAAGGGTGTATCTGCATCCTTGCTGACAAACGCGGTGAGGTCGGCAAGTGGTATAACGGTAATTTTTCCGGCGTCGGTCCGGGGGAATGATTCCAGCAGCATTTCCCTGTTCTGTTGTGCATTCACGAAGATATGCAGTGCCTTGGCATACAATGATTTCAGGGCGTACCGGTGATGCTTTCTTGTTTGCTTGGGGATGACGTCCTGCGCGGTGTACACGAATTTTGCTTCACATACCGAGCTGATCATTTTCCGGATCAGCAGGTAGCTGGTTGGGTGAGAATGCCCCTGTATATGGATGATGTCCGGCTGCATTTTTCTGACATGGGACAAAAACGCGAGCAGGCGAATCGGTCTCGGAAAGAAACGGTCGAAGATTTCAAAGGCAGTATAGGAGCGGGGGAACTCTTTGGTCTCGAACTTGAGACCCGTGCCCAGCACAACAGTGTGGCCCCTGTTGGCCAGTTCATTGGCAAGATTGTGGGTGTATTGGAACGTTGCCGCATACCCGCCGGGTTCGATCAGCAGTATTTTCATGCCGTTATTGTTGTTCAGAAATCAGTTGTACGAATCAGGGGTTAGAGATCGTTGCAAGCCGCTTACGCAGGAGTTGTCTGGATATATGGTCGGAGTTTTTCTGTCCGCGACAGGATAACACTTCCTCATACACTCGCATTGTCCTGTCGGCCATAATCTCAATGCTCCAGTCCTTCATGATGATCTGCCTTGCTCTCTTTCCCATCCTGCTGCACAGGCTTGTGTCCGATAGCAGCCTGTCGGCAGCCTGCACCAGCGCTTGCGGGTCACCGGGTGGTACCAGAAGGCCATTTTCCCCGTCAGAGACCATTTCAGGGGTTCCCCCGGCATTGCTGGCTATAACCGGTTTTTCCATGGCCATGGCTTCAAGCAATGTATAACTGAAGCTCTCCTGGTAGGATGGTGCAAGTAACACATCGATTGAGTTCATAACAACCGGTATTTGTGCTGACGGAACGTTGGTGATCAATGCTCTGTCCTGCAGGCCAAGCGTGGTAATGCGGTCGCTTACTTTCTGGTAGTAATCTTCAAATCCAATAGGGGCGTCCCCGATAATCAGGAACCGCAGCTGTGGTTGTCCGGCTGCCAGGCTGGCAGCCGCCTGAATAAAATCGAGTTGCCCCTTGTTGGGATGAACTCTCCCCACCATTCCCAGAACGATGGCATTCCGGTCACCGAAAAATTTTTCCTTGAGCGTATCTGTAATCCTGTCCGGATCGAACCTGCGGGTATCCACCCCGTTTGGGATTACAGCAAGCGGAGCTCCTTCACCCTGCGGCCATTGCATGTGGGTTGCAATATGTGCGGAGTCGACAATTATGGCGTCTGCCCGCTTTAGGAACTTGCGGTCAAGCCAGGCGTATAATCTGCCCTTGCGGCAACTCTCATCCCAGTTGCTCCAGCCAAAAAACGATGCCAGTGCCGCTTTCCCTGTCAGGCGTGCACCGGCCATGGCAACAATATCCGCTCTATGATCCAGCGAGTGAACGACATCTGCACCGAACCGGAGGATCAGTTTTCGTACTTCTATCAGGTCGTGGATACTCGCACGATGCTTGATCGGCACAATTACAAAGGGCAGCTTCCTGCGTTTGAGTTCCGTCAGCCACTGTTGTTCCGGTTGGGCTGTATTGGTAATACAGACCAGAAGCGGTTCATAGCGGTTTCGGTCAAGCCCCTGCAGCAGGGAAAATAAATAGGTTTCAGCTCCGGTTATATCGGTGATGCCGCGGAAATTCCTGACATACAGTACACGGACAGGTTTCACAGGAATGCTCCTGCTGCGGGCTGATGCGCCGCTCCAGGCTGGTGTGTGGTTTCCGGCCGGCACGGTGTTAGAGGGTATTTACGAGCGAAAAAAACCAAGCCAAGGCTGCTTGCCGTAAACCGGTCACATGGTATTTGCATCTCTGGTCTCCCCGCGCAACGCTAATTCTATTTATTATTCAAGGCCATACGAAGGACGATCCTTGCGATCCTTTGTATGACACTACAAAGCGCCGTACGAGGATAGAATATAACTGCAATCACAGTCAATAGATAGATGTGGTTGGCCGGATCCTGGGCTGGAAACATCGAGTCGGGCATCCATCCAGTGAAGGTAGCACATCAGGGCGTGCAAATTTCCGGTGCTCAGCCTATTATGTGTATAGAGTACCACAAAAAAGTAGGCAAATGCTCTCTCTGCAGGAGTGGCATTGAAGGAGAATAACAAAGTGGGTCCCGCAAACGGCTGGGTAAAACCCCTCAGCAAACTTCTTTTGCCATTGGTCAGCATGGTTGATATGGCTCTGATTGTCGGCAGTTTACTGCTGGTGTTGGGCCATTTCCATATTGAATGGGATCGCCAGCGGACCCTCCTGTTGTTGTTTGCTATTGTCGTTTTTGAGAGTGCGTCCTGGCTTGGTGGTCTTTACCAGTCCTGGAGAAGTACTTCTTTCTTTGCGGAGATCAAAAAAGTTTTTCTGTACTGGATCACTTCCAGTGTGTCCCTCGTTGTGCTTGTTTATTTTCTGGACACGCGACGTTGGCCGGGTTACACAGAGCTTATACTCTGGCTGATTTTGGCTGCGCTTGGCATGATGGCGTTCCGTATCCTGCTGCGCTTGTTATTGCGATGGATTCGGCGGATGGGGCGCAATTATCAGGTTGCTGCCATAGTGGGGGCAAACCACCTTGCAACAAGAATTGCAGGGAACCTTGAGCGGAACCGATGGATGGGTTTGCGGTTCAGTGGGTATTACGAGGACAGGACAGATTGTTCGGATGGCAGGGTTTCAATAGGATCCCGGGATCTGACCGGCACTATCGAGGATCTTGTCCGTCTGGCCGAGGAGCGCCAGGTCGACATTGTCTATATCACGCTACCAATGCGCGCTGAGCTGAGAATCAAGGAATTGATCGACCGTTTTTCAGATACTACCGTCTCGGTTTACTATGTGCCCGACACGCTGGCACTGGATATGCTGAGGGCAACCTGGGGGCATGTTGGCGACATCCCGGTCCTTAGTTTTGTTGAGACTCCCTTCCTTGGTCCTGCGGCGTTTATGAAACGGATGGAAGATCTTGTGCTGGCAACATTGATACTAGCCCTGCTGGCTGTCCCGATGCTGCTGGTTGCCATGATGATCAAGAGTGTTTCGAAAGGGCCGGTTTTCTACCGGCAGAAGCGCTACGGACTGGATGGCAAGGAATTCAGAATCTGGAAGTTTCGTACCATGCATGTCTGTGAATCGGACCAGGAATTCAGGCAGGCCCGGCGCGACGACGAACGTGTTTTTCCACTGGGTAAGTTTCTCAGGAAGACGTCTTTTGATGAGGTGCCACAGCTTTTTAATGTTTTGCTTGGCGAGATGTCCGTTGTCGGGCCCAGGCCACACCCGGTTCCGTTGAATGAGCAGCACCGAGGCATTATACGCCGCTATATGTTACGCCATATTGTTAAGCCGGGCATGACCGGGCTGGCGCAGGTGCATGGTTACCGTGGGGAAACAGATACGCTCGACAAGATGGAATGGCGAATCAAGTATGACCTGGAATACATACGAAACTGGTCACTTCTTCTTGATCTGAAAATAATATATACGACACTGTTCGTGTGCCTTGCTGATCCGGATGCATACTGAACGGTGAATATTTTAATAACAAGACACGCTACGCCAGGTGCAAACTGTTCCATTTATTAAGAGGCGGACTCCGTATTATGAAAGATCTATCAAGCAAACGCATGCTCATTACCGGTGGCGCCGGTTTTATCGGTTCTCATTTATGCAAGCGTTTGCTGGATGAAGGCTGCGACGTGCTCTGTGTTGATAACTTCTTTACAGGTAGCAAGGATAATATTCTGCCGCTGCTGGATAATCCTCACTTCGAGTTGTTACGCCATGATGTCACCTTTCCACTGTATGTAGAGGTGGATGAAATATATAATCTCGCATGCCCCGCGTCACCCATACATTACCAGTTCGACCCCGTGCAGACTGCCAAGACCTCGGTGCATGGGGCTATCAATATGCTGGGCTTGGCAAAGCGCGTCAGGGCGAAAATATTTCAGGCATCCACCAGCGAGGTTTACGGTGATCCGAAAGTACATCCTCAGAAAGAATCGTACTGGGGGCATGTCAATCCCAATGGGTTGCGTTCGTGTTATGACGAGGGCAAGCGTTGTGCGGAAACGCTGTTTTTCGATTATCGCCGCCAGCATGGTTTGCGGATCAAGGTGGCGCGTATTTTCAATACCTACGGTCCCAGCATGCACCCTAACGACGGACGCGTAGTCTCCAATTTCATTATTCAGGCATTGAACAACGAGCCGATCACGCTGTATGGTGACGGTAGCCAGACGCGTTCATTCTGTTACGTGGACGATCTTCTCGAGGTGTTTATCCGCCTGATGGCAAGCCCGGACGAGTTTGTCGGGCCGGTCAATACAGGTAACCCGGTGGAGTTCACCATTCTCGAGCTGGCGGAGATGGTGATTGAAATAACCGGATCCCGATCCTTGATCGTTAACCGGCCGCTTCCGGAAGATGACCCTGTTCGGCGCTGTCCCGATATCTCTCTTGCCAGGGAGAGTCTGGGCTGGAGCCCGGTAATCCAGCTGAAGGAGGGACTTGAGCGTACGATTCCCTACTTCGACCAGCTGATGAAGCAGCGCAAACAAAATTAGGTCATGGCTGGCCTGGGTAATCAGTGAACAACTACCGGGTGTCTGAAAACACACTATGGAACAGAAAACCAGTAAATCAGTCTTTGGTCCACGCGAGCACATCGCCACCCTTTTTCGCTACAGAAAGATCATCTTCCGCATATTTGTCGTCACAGTCATCTTTGCGCTGGCAATCTCGCTGCTGATATCCAAGGTATACAGGAGCGAGACCCGCATACTGGTCCAGTTCAACCGGGCGCCGCAACAGCTGACAACCGGCCTGTCCCAGAGCGTGGGATTTCAGAGCCCGCAGCCTGAGGATCAGGTGATGACCGAGGTTGCAATCATCAAAAGCCCGGAGATCGCCCGGCGCCTGGCGCTGGAAATGGGTCCCGAGTATGTACTGAAAAACATGACCTGGCGCTGGGACTGGTTACGAGCAATCCCGGGCAATGTTAAGGACTGGATCATAGGCAGGGTCATGGAACTGTTGTTCGGACCGAAACCGAAAAGTCCACCCGACCCGGTCGGCGCAGCCGCCCAGAAGATCATGGCTAACCTCGAAGCAGGCGCCGTTATCAAGACAGATATCTTTGCCGTTAGCCTGGAAGCCCCTGGCAGGGAGTTTGCGGCCGAGGCGCTGAACAAGCTGGTAGGTATCTATGTTGGTTATAACCTGGAGTTGCGCCGACCGCTCAAGGCCCGGCAAGTCCTGTCGGAGGAAGCCAAACGGTTGGCAGTACAGCTCAAGGAAGCGGAAAACCGCCTGCAAAAGGTCAAGCAGGAGTGGCACATTGTTTCCTCGGAACGTCAGAAGGATCTCCTGCTCGCCCGTTACAGCCAGGCCCAGACTGACCTGGAAAATGCCCGGCGCCAGGAGCTGGAGAGTGTTGAGCGAATAAAGGAGATCACAAGGCAGCTGGCGAAACAATCACAATCCGTCCCTCTAAGGAGTGTGACGCAACGAAACTCCGCTGTAGAGGAACTGCGTTCCCGGATACTCAAGCTCGAGATACAACGCGACCAGTATGTCGTAGGCAGCCCTGCCGCAAAACGCATGGACAAGGAGCTCGAAAATCTGAGGACAATCCTGAAAAAGGCGGAATCCAGTGTGTCTTCGCAAAAGACCTCCGGGCTGAGCCAGACCTATCAGGAATTGCAAAGGACACTGGCCCTGGAGCGCAGTAACTGGCGGGTTCTGAAATCCCGTGTGCCGTTGGCGGGAAAACAGGCCAAAGAGCTGGCTGAGCGGCTGCGTGTACTCGATGAACGGGAGGTCGAGATCAGCAATCTGGAGCTGAATGTGCGCGTCAAGCGTGATGCCGTGAAAATGTTTATCAAGAAAAAGGAAGAGGCCATGATCAACGAGGCGTTCGATCATGCGCAGGTATCCAACGTCGTACCGGTGGAGCCGGCCCAGGTCCCCACCCGGGCGATAAGCCCACGTAAAGGGCTTAATCTGATGCTCGGAATCATTGTGGGATTGCTGGGCGGTATCGGCACTGCCTACTTCCTGGAATACTTTCGTCGCACCCTGTCCAATCGCGAGGAAACCGAGGAGCGCCTGGGTTACCCGGTGCTGGCCTCTATTGCTTTGCAGGACCAGGGTAGCAAGGTACGGGCCGCCAACCTGATCGAGTATCGCTGTCTGGCGGAAAAGCTGATACGCCGTCACCAGTCAGAGGGTGCGAACGGGATCTATCTTACCGGCTCCATGAAAGGTGAGGGCAGGTCTACGGTGGCAGAAGGCCTGTGTGAAGCGCTGTCGCAACAGGGCGGCCGGATCCTGTTGCTTGAGGCTGTGAACGCAGTGCTTTCCGATCCTGGTTCACAGACAGAAGTATTTAAACCCGGAGAAGGTATAACCCGCTCCTCTGATGGGGGTGCCGGGGGGTATGACCGAATCAGCGTAGTCGGCGACCAGGCCAGTCTGGGGGAGTGCCTGAAACGCACCCTGAGTGAGTTCTCCACAGACTATACTGGCATCGTCATCGATGGCCCGGATCTGCACACCTTTCCTGAACAACTGAATCTGGTCAGCAAGTTGAGTAAAGTTGCTTTCGTTCTCGAGGCCGACCGTACCACTGCTGTGGTTGCTGCCCGTAATCTTGCTCTGCTCAGGGAGGCGGGTGCCAACCTCACTGGTCTTATTCTCAATAAAAGACACTATGAAATCCCGGATTGGGTATACCAGTGGGTGCTTGCATCCGCTCCTCCCATGCCGGCCGGGGATAGCGCGTAAACCAATGTCCCCGGGAGTATCAGTATCTCCAAATATGATGAAAAACGTTATTTTCAGTATTGTGCTGCTACTGGTTTTCGGCCTGACGATCGAAGCGGGCTCTGCGCTTGTTCTGTTTTATAGCGGTCAGCTGACCGGGCGGCCTATGGCCCGGTTTGATTATTCCGAAGGACGGCTCGCGACGGAGGTACTCGTGCACAAGGTGATGGGCCGGTTTGTTTTATCCGACAATCTGGATATCACGTCGGACCCGCCACGCATCTACGTTCCACATCCGAAGCTGGGTTATGACTTCATTCCCGGCAAGGCTGTGTACCTGACAAAACTCCGGCGTACAGGGAAGGTGCATGTTGCACCGTTCAATATTCTTGAGACGGGTGGCCGGGCAACAGGATACCTGCCCAATCCGAGGGAGCGAAAAATCTGGGTTTTCGGTGATTCTGTTATTTTCGGTGGCGGCAACCCGGATGAACATTCCTTCCCCTGGCTTTTGCAGGCACGTTTTCCGGATTTCGAAGTGAAAAACCTGGCAACGCCCGGTCACGGGAATGTGCAGTCGTTGCTGCGCCTGCAGGAGCGGGTCGGCAAGGTGGGTCCGGACGATATTCTGATCTGGGGATACGGTGACTACCTGAACCACCGTAACACGGTGTCCCCAAGCCTGGTCAACGTATACGATGCGGATATGTTCGAAAAACTGTTTCCCGAAGGCCTGCGGCTCCCGCTGGCACGGCTGGAAAACGGGACGCTGAAGATCGATATGTTCCGTATGAGCTGTGAGGGTCAGGAGGCCTGGTGCGAGGCGGGCGATCCGTCGTTTGAAGAACAGACAAAGGTAACATCCGCCCTGCTGGAAGCGTTTGTCGGGGTGACGCAGGCAGTCACGGTGGTAGCCTATGTCGAGGGTCCGGACGATGATCCCGTGATTGCCCGGGCGCGGCAGCTCGGGTTGATCGTGGCGGATTTGCGCCCTGATCCCATGCGCAACGAAAGTGATGATTTCTACCCTTTTGATACTCACCCGGGCGCGCTGACACATTTCCACTATTTCCGGAAACTCGCGGCGGTCCTGCTGGAGAACGGGCTGGTGTCCCTGCCGGCCGGAGCAGAGTAGACGGGGTGACCGATGCTGGATGAGGCAGCGATCGCAAAGTAAACTGCGTAGATCGAGTGAATTCAGTATGGATGCTACAAGAGTCCTTTCCAAACGGCGGCAACGTTGTTAGAAACCGCAATACCCGATACCCCGGTGGCAGTCTTGATCTTCAGGGTTTCGGGTGTGTTGACAGAAAATTCCAGATCAGATCGGCTATGTTGGTGCTGAATGTCGGTATATGACTGCCGCCGGTAATTGTCCAGAGTTCTACATCAATGCCGGCGGGGCAGCCAGTGTAGCGCTGAACGCGGGTTTCGTCTCCGGTTATTACTGATTCAAGATCGATATTTGGCGGCAGGTCAATCAAATTGCCTGTGCAGCCGTCTTTTGCAGCCCAGGTGGCAGTGCTGTCGAAAGCTGACGGAGACAGGGTGCCGAATACATTGCCGCCATCGAAAAATATGGTGTCGTCCAGGTCGCCATGAATGTGAAGTACCGAGACCGGTTTTGTAGTAGGGCACAGCCGTGGATCATTCCACTGCATCCCTGCCAGAGTAACAATTGCAGCGATCCGGGATGAGTGTTCGCAGGCCATACGATTGGACATGAATGCGCCGTTTGAATGGCCGACGAAATAAATGCGGTTCGGGTCGACATTGTATTTCGCGGCGATGTCATCCATGACCGAGGTCAGGTAACTGACATCGTCAGCAGGATCCGGATCGAATGCGCAACAGGCATCCGTGCCATTCCAGTAGCGATTGCCTCTGGAGTCGATTGTGCCATCAGGGTATGCCAGCAGGAAGCCTTGGCTATCTGCCGCCTTGATCAGGCCAAAATAGTTGGCGACTTCGTTGCTGTTGCTGGAGTATCCATGCAGCAACACAATCAGCGCGGTGGGTGAGCCGGGATCATAGTTTGCAGGAATCTTCAGTTGGTAGGGGCGGCTGGAGATTGGAAACCCCGGGTCGGGAGTATTCGGGGCTGCGGAGTCTCCACCGCCACCACACCCGGTCAGAAGGATCGCTATCATCACGCTTGCCAGGATATTGAATAATTTACGCATGTGTAGAAGGTCGGTCAGCAGCCTGATGTTATCCGGCAGGCTGAACGGACGACGGTTTGCTGCGCTCGTTCCGGTAATCGGAAAAGATCTCATCAGCCAGTACATCCGCCGCGAACCGGTGTGCAGCGCAACTCCAGTGTTTGTCCATATCGAAATACAGGCTTGCCGGCCGGGGATGGTTTTCAAAGGCTGCGAGCAGGTCGAGACATTTTATCCCGTTGTCCGCGCAGTGCCGGTTAAGGATGCGCTGTGGCTTTTCCCTGTCGAGACCGGTGAAAATGTCTTTTTCCAGTACCTGTAAGTGATCCGGAATCAGGACAACCAGGAAATCAACGCCTTTATCTTTTGCATAATCCGCCATCATGGACAGGTAGGCAGTGGTATTGTCATAAAGTTCTTTCTGTTTCTGCGTCTGATCTTTCAGGTAGATATCAACCCGCTCATTCATCAGTTCCTTTTTGTTGAAGTGAGCCCTGAATGACTGGCTTGCCCAGAGCCCCCGCATGGACAGGTTCAGTAGCGGCGAGAGCCTCAGAAGGTCACGAAGGACTTTCTTGAAGCCGCCAGGTTTTTTAACCTCTTCCCTCGATCTGGCCGGCCTGGGTACCGCGCCGAACTCAAAGCCTATGTAAATGCCAACCACGACATTCTGCGGCCTCAGCCGTTCATAAAAATTTGTCAGGCAACTGAAATAATTGTTGGTCCGCCAGCCGATAAAAGACAGGTTTATCACTGGCCGGGATATTCCCCTTTCCCGGGCAATGTCGGCAAGCCGGTTGGTTACCCGGTCCTGTTCCTCAACCCCGTATCCCATGAAAATACAGTCACCAATGAACAATACCGGTGACTGCAGCGACCCATCCGGTTCAAACAACTCCCGCTCCCGGAAGCCCAGCGAGTTGGTTTTGATGTTGACGCAGAAATCCTGGCTTTTGAGTGTCGCTTCATAACCCGGGTCAAAAGTGGAGACATCGTCCTTGAGAATCCTTGCTCTCAGGCGTGGATAGAACCTGCCGGAACGCGGGGGTATCCGCACGATCAGCCTCAGCAGCAGGTCTGTCAGCAGGATTGCTACAATAATTGTAAAAAGAACAGTAATTTAAATACCCTTTTATGTTGGTTGTAGTCTTCACTCGGCTGCGTGTCAAGGCAGACGAGGCGGTATTTCACGCTTGGCGAAATGAGTTTGATCTGCGGGCACAGTCAGATAAGCTAGGGAAGCTCTG
Organism: Gammaproteobacteria bacterium; assembly: GCA_011052165.1. GTDB lineage: Bacteria > Pseudomonadota > Gammaproteobacteria > UBA6429 > Thiohalophilaceae > JAADGZ01. The sequence continues at coordinate 6,262 of DRJN01000133.1, read as the reverse complement.
ATCAATTCGTCATACCGGCGGGGCCTGTGCCGGACTTGATCCGGGATCCAACACATTGAAATCACTGGATTCTGGCATACACCAGAATGACGGAAAACGAATTAATCAGAGGTGCCCTTAGGAGCCTGTCGGATTTAACCCCTGCATTCCTATAGAATAGAGATATCGTACCAAGAAGGGATCGAAGTCACCATGTCAGGCAAATTCCAGCCGATCAATCGAGATACCGCGTACCTGTTGCCATCATCAAAAAGCAGCTCAAGCTCGAAACAGAACTCTGCACCATTCTACAGATTTTGAGCCCCACCCTTTTCGAGAAAACCCCACTGGATCAACTGCTTATGATGTCCGACTACAATAACGAGGAGTGTGCCATGGGTAACCAATTGAATTTGTTCGACTTAACGTTGGGACAGTAGTGGATTTTTATAATAAAATGAAAAAAATACTGGACGGCACGACTAATGAATATGCGCAGCGCCATGGTTATCAACTTTTCCCGCTCGCCCGACTATACCCTGATAACAAAGCGGACTTGACGGGTTCCCGGTCCTGGCCGGTACGGTTTTCCAGCCGCATGCGATCCGTGCTCCGGGTAACGGGTGGGTACCCGCTATGACACAGGCGGCAGGCTGCTGACGGGGGATCAATCTACCGCTATGCAGACGAGCAGATCGACCAATGTAGCCGCTCTCGCAATCGGTGCCATACTGGGCAGTGCCGTTGCCGGACTGTCGACCAAGGCTGTCATCATTCCGCTGGGCATCGTTTTTCTGTTCCTGTTGTTTGCCTCTCCCGGCTTGCCCTATCTCACCGTAGTAGCTCTGACGCCAATGAATGTGGGTTTCGGTGGCTTCATTACGGTGAGCCGCATGGGGGTGTTGGCGGTACTTGCGGCGATCACGTATCAGGCGCTGACACGCTGCTCATCGTGGCCCAGGATTATTCGTGGTCCAGGCGGGTATGTTGCGCTGGCATACTTTGTAGGCATCGTGCTCACTACGATCGCCCACTCGCTTCCTGGACTGATCGATCGAATCGGGCCGCAATTTATCTATGCCGTGATATTTTTCCTGACACTGGCCTATGTCCACACCCCACGGGATATGAACCGGGTAATGATGGTTATTGTTGGTGTCGCGGTATTCGAGGTTATTCTGGTTTTCCTGGACGTTAAATACGGCATCGTTCCGTTTGGCGGCTGGCATGCAGAACTGCTCAGGGACCGGGCCGGGATGGAAGTACGCGCGGCAGGGACCCATGAGCACCCGATTACGCTGGCCGGCTACTTCCAGGTTGCCATTCCCTGCGCGTTGACCCTTGCCGTCCTGAACCGGAATGTCATCGTAAAATTGCTGCTGGTAGCACTCACCGTCAGCTTCGTGGTCGGATGGCACTATACTTTTTCACGCAGTTCGATGATTGGCATGGCTGTACTGGTATTTACAGCCATGCTGACTACTACACGGATAACCCGGATGCTGGGCATCGTGGGTATCATCGGCGCCCTGCTGGTGTTTTCTTCCTGGGGATTTTCCCTGACAGATCTGGTGCGGGACCTTGACGGCTTTCCGATGCTGCAGAAAATTGTCGCCAAGGCGGGAGTGTCGGCCGCCTCCGAATCCATGGCCTGGCGTTTTGAAAACTGGGGCATGAGCCTGTCTATTATCAAGCAGCATCTGCTTTTGGGCATCGGTATCGACGAGGTGCCGCGACATGCGATACAGAATTTGCCTCTCAATGCCTACACGCACAGATACTTGGGAGTGGCCCTGCCTCACAATATGTTTTTGCAGGTTGCTGCAGAGAACGGCATGGTTATGCTGTTCCTTTATATTTCGTTGTGGATAATGGCCTTTCGAGGTGCCTTTATGGCGTACCGCGATACCCTGTTCCGACCCTATGGCACCCTCCTGCTGATCATATTGAGCAGTCAGCTCGGAATCTATATGTTCAATCCCATGGCCAGGGAGGTCTGGCTGGTGTTGGGACTGTCGTTGGCAATGGGTAACGCGGTCAGGGGAAAACGGGCGTCGGAAAGAGTGCCGGAAAGAGAACCGGCGATCGCACTCACTCATCCGTGACTGCAGCTATGCCGGAAACCCAATGACTGGAAACCAAACCATGAGTACCCAGAAGTTACCCAGAATCAGTGTGGTCACACCATCCTACAACCAGGGGAGTTACCTCCAGGAAACCATTGACAGCGTTCAGAACCAGCATTACCCCAATGTTGAGCATATCATTATCGATGGCGGCAGCACCGATAACACGCTGGAGGTGATCAAGCAGAACGAGGACAGGATTGCCTATTGGGTCAGTGAACCGGATAACGGCCAGTGCCACGCCATCAACAAGGGTTTCGCCCGTGCGAGCGGCGATTTACATTACTGGCTGTGCTCGGATGATCTGCTGGAGCCGGGTGCGCTCATGCATGTTGCGGAGCAACTCCCGGCAAGCGCCGACCCCGCCTGGCTGGTAGGAGCGGCGCGACTGTTCTACGGTAAAAAGCGTACCATGAGGTACCGTCGCCCCGAAGTGGTCAATCAGGATACCTTCTTCCGCTGGGCCTCGAACTGGATACCTACCCAGTCCACATTCTGGAACCGTGCCATGTGGGAGGCAGCCGGTCCCTTCGATGAAGATATTCACTACGTGATGGATCTGGCGTTATGGGAACGCATGTATTGTGTCAACGAGCCAGTTATCTCTGACAAGGTGCTTGGTGCCTACCGTTTTCACGCAGCTGCCAAGAGCATCTCGCTTATGTCGGCTTCGAAAAAAGAACGCAGGGAATATACCGAACACCTGGTGCGCAAGCATTGGGGGTCTCTCGTGGATGATTCAGCCAGTGAAAAACTTGACGATCTGCTGTCACGCTATGCCGACGCCCTGGAAGAAGCCGGCGACTACAAGGCTGCCCTGGAGGAAATCAACAACCACAAGCTGTTTGGACCCCTGCTTAACCTGTGGCGACGAATGTTCTACGAAAGATTTGCCCGGGTCTGATCTGCACAACCTGCTTAGTCCAACATTGAGGAATTCTTTATGTACCTACACCTGGCCAATCGCTTCAAGCTTTTTGCAGCCGTGCTGCTGTTATCACTGACACCCTGGGCAGTACAGGCCGAGTGGTCATCCAGAGAGCTACCCGCAGAGCTCTCCCAGCTGGGTCCGGGGGATATCATAAGCGTATTTGTGTGGGAAAATCCGGAGCTGTCGCAGGAGATTTCCATCAGCCCGGACGGCAACATCAGCTACCCATTGATCGGTGAGCTCCAGGCTGCCGGAATCACTGTAGGAGGATTACGCAAGGTCATTGAGCGCGAGTTCAGGAAGCATCTCAAGGATCCCCAGGTCACCGTCAGTCTGCGGCAGGTCCGCAGCTATAATGTGTTTGTTACCGGCGAGGTGATGAGTCCGGGATTGTTTCAGCCCACCGGTGCGGTCACCGTGGTGCAGGCTATTGCCATGGCCGGTGGCTTCACGGCTTTTGCCACGCGTAACAATATCACCGTGTATAACCGGTTTAACAGGAAGTCACGCCTTACCTTTGACTATGACAGTTTTATTGCCGGCCAGCCCGAGACGGACGATTTTGTGCTGATTCCCGGTGACACGGTAATTGTACGCTGAAACTCATGGATACCCCGTGAACGCGATTGCCTGTACGGATGCCTGTCGCCCCTCCCGCTGCAGTGGTCTGGTATACCCGATAATCCCGCTGTTACTACTGGCGCTGCCGATAATGTCCGGATACACAGCAGCAGGTGAACGGGAGGACCAGTTTGGCTCTGCAGCCCTGGAAGGCAGTGATGACCCGGAGACCGCCGTGCAAAGCTGGTTATTCCCGGGAGCCGGACGGCGCCTGCCGTTGAAAGAACGCCGCCTGCAGGATGGTGCCCAGCGCGGGTTGATCCCCCCCGGAACAACTGAGAAGGGCTTCTCTCCGCGCATTGGCCTGGCTGTGGAGTACCAGAATAACCTGTTCTTCACCGATACCAATCAGCGCGATGATGTGATCACTGTATTGTCGCCAGGCATACGTTACAGCGATGGTGGCAAGGGCTGGAATCTGGAGGCGGACTACGGCTTCGAGGCTGCTAAATATTTTGATAATTCGAAGCTGAACAAGGTGCTTGATGCCCAGTCCGGTCTGCTGTTCGCTAACCGTGAACTATCCCGCCGGCTTACTGTAGGACTGTCAGACAACTTCTACGAATCCCGTGACACCTCCGACCAGTTGATTCGGGGTGTCCTGACCGGGGCCACCACAGTGACCAACAATGACCTGTCTGTTGAACTGGCTTATACAGTTACCCCGAATGTACGGACCAACATCAGCTATTCCAACCTGATTATCCTGACCAATGATTCCGCTGCTACTGACATCCGCTCCAACGAAGTCACCACAGGTTTGCGCTGGCGAGTCACTCCGCGCGATACAGTTGGCCTCGAATATGAAGGCCGCAGGATGGATTTTACCAGGGTGGATGAAGCGACAGGGCATAGTGTGCTTGCATTGTACAGGCGACAGTTCAGTCGACGTTTTGCGCTAGAAGGTGGTGCCGGCTACCTGACGATAAACAAATCTTTTGATACCGATACCTGGAGTGCCAGGCTTTCCGCGCAGGCATCCATGATGAAGGAGTTCCTGATCGGTTTGAACTACAATCGTGATGTACTCCTGGGAGCCGGTGTCGGCGCCCCCCTGCTGGAGAATACACTGAACCTGAACATGCTGCTGCGCATTCGTCCCGGCCTGCGCTTTGGCGCAGAACTCGGAAAGACCCGGTTCAAGATTCAGGATTCATTCAGAACCCGTATCGATTCTGTTGATGTGCTGGGCTTTCTATCCTATGCGTTGACCGACAATATCTGGGTGCGCGCCAGGTACAGTCATAACAGTCAGAAAGTTTCGGGAACGACCATTCGCAATAACCGCTATCTTGTAAACATGGTTTTTAGCCTCTGACAGGGCTGTACGGAATACAGATTATGAGAATCCTGCACTACTGCGCACACTCCGGCGGTTTTATCTACGACTGGCACCTTTATCACATGGTGGATGAGCTTCGATGGGCCGGGCACGAGGTCATCTATTGCAACCCTGTAGAAATCATGGGTAGAAGCGGCAACGCACAGGAATACTCCCAGGTATTGCGTGATGAGGTCGAGCGCCTGTTGCAGGCTGGTACAATCGATCTGTTCTTCGGCACGATTACCGACGTCACCCTGCTGCCGGAAGCGATTGACGATCTGCGCGCGCGCGGCATTGTTACGGTAAATCTGTCTACGGACGATTATTCCCACCCCTTCCGGGTACGTAACGTTGCCAGCCGTTTTGATGTTAACTGGAGTACGGTGCGCGAGAATCTGGATATCATCCGAAGTTATGGCGCCAACGTCATTATGATGCCGTGGGGTGCCAACCCCCGCGTGTTCACACCGGTGCAGGTACCGGAAGACCAGGTGATCGGTTTCATGGGTACGACCTATGGCGCACGCGCACGCAGTATCGCCGTGTTACAGCAGGCGGGTGTACCGGTACGGGTACACGGCAGCGCACCGGACGCTTTTTACAAATCGAGTTCCAGGGTCAATAATCCCCTGTCCCGGGCGGTTAACAACTTTTCCGAATCATGGCAGCGGGTACGCGATGGTATCGGGTTCTCCGCCGGGCGCGCCTGCATAAGCAGCGTAATCTGGCGTTCGGTACTGGAGATGTTCGGCAGCCTGCCTGAAAAGCAACTGGACAACAGCAAGGTGGAATACCTTCCCGGGCCACGATTCGAGGATTTCAGCCGCTGCATCAGCGCCATGGCCCTGAGCCTGGGCTCCATCGAACTGTGCAGCACCTACGTGTACAAATCACCGCTGCTATTCATCCGCCTGCGCGAATTCGAAGTCGCCATGAGCGGTGGTGTGCACCTGGTCAATCGCTTCCCGGAGCTGGAAGAATATTTCGAGCCGGACAGGGAAATGCTGTATTACGATTCCCTGGAAGAATTGGTGGACAAGGCGCGCTTCTACCTGCAGACGGACCAGGACAAGGCCCGGCAGCGGATCCGCGAACAGGCGCGCGCACGCTCCCTGAGTGACCATACCTGGCTGGCCCGCTTCAGACGTATCGGCGATCAGGTCGGTCTGTCATTCTGAACTGCGCCTCACTAGGGGGCGTTAACAATTAAGAAAGCCAAATCATTGAACTGACCAAGTACAACATGGATTGATAATTCCGCTTTAATTTTTCATAACGCGT
>DRJN01000132.1 GCA_011052165.1 Gammaproteobacteria bacterium | reverse complement strand
CCGCCGCGAGGGAAAGCGGTTTTTTTTAGACCACTGGAAATCTTACTATGAGGAAGTAGCGTGGAAAGCATACAGGAACATTTAAAAGCAGATCATCGCCGTTGCGACGGTTTTTTTGTTGAAGCCGAGCAACTGGCCGCCGATGGAAACTGGGAGGCCGCCGATGAAGGGTTCAAGACATTTCACCAGGCCATGGAACATCATTACACTATGGAAGAAGAAGTGTTGTTTCCTGATTTTGAAGAGGCCAGCGGCAGCACAGCCGGGCCGTCTCAGGTCATGCGCATGGAGCACCAGCAGATGCGGGAGCTGTTAGCGGATATGACCCAGGCCATGAGCGAGAAAGACAGCGATGCTTTTCTCGGTACAGCGGAAACGCTGCTCATCCTCATGCAACAGCACAACGCAAAGGAAGAACAGATCCTCTACCCTATGTGTGACGATCTCCTGGGAAGCAAACGCGACGAGGTACTCAGCCGCATGGAAGCTGTTAAAGAAGCCTGATAATGGCGCGGGAAAGGTTGTTGGACGTAAGTGATCTGGAGCCGCCCGCGCCCCTGGTCGATACCCTGGAGGCAGCAGAAACGCTGGCGTCCGGAGAATATCTGCGCATGGTGCATCGCCGCGATCCCTGTCTGTTGCGCGACCATCTTAACCAGCGGGGCTTCGGCTATATCACGCGCAGCCAGGAAGAGGGCTGTGTACAAACATTCATATGGCGCAGAGGCGATGCCGAAGCCGAAGCCGCCGCTCGCGCGGTCGACAAAGAAAACAGTGCATGAGCTACGCCACTCTTTCCCTGAAACAGAGTCCTCATTTTTCGGTGCCCATGCGCTACTACCTGAGCGCGCCCCTGTTCACGATGGCTGCCGCAGTTATTTTATTATGGAAAGGCCCTGATGCATTAGTCAGTCGTTGGATACCGTCACTGCTGGCCATGACGCACTTCCTTACCCTGGGCTTTCTGGCCATGGTGATGTTCGGTTCGGTGCAACAGATCCTTCCGGTGCTGATGGGTTCACCCGTGCCGCGCCCCCGTCTGGTTAGCAGCACCATTCACGGACTGATGAGCGTTGGCATTCTGTTGCTGTGCAGCGGCTTTCTGTCCGGCCAGGCGAGGCTATTCCAGGGGGCAGTGATATTCCTCGGTGCCGGTTCCGGACTTTTCATTGCGGTGGTCGCCTATTGTCTGATCCGCGCGCAATCTGCCCATGCCACCGTCACCGCCACCGCGCTGGCCATCACGGCCCTTGGCATCACCGTCAGCCTGGGCCTCTACCTCGCCGCGGGTTACGGCTGGACGGCGATCCCCCAGAGCCATCTCCTCACCAACCTGCATCTGGCCTGGGGACTGTCAGGCTGGGTAGCACTATTGATCATTGGCGTTTCCTACCAGGTGATTCCCATGTTTCATGTGACGCCTGATTACCCCCGCCTCGTCACCCGCTGGTTGAGCAAACTGCTGTTTCTCGGCCTTGTTGCATGGACAATCGCCTCGCTTATGGTTCATCAGGCTTCGTGGACAGCAGGACTGGCCGCCGTCTGTCTCGCCATTTATGCCCTGGCGACCCTGAACCTGAAACGCCGTCGCCGCCGTCGCCTGTCCGATGTTACCCTGGATTACTGGCAACTGGCCGCCGCGAGCCTGTTGGCCGCAGTATTGTGCTGGACAGCCGAACAGCTCATACCCGGGCTAACGATTCCGCCGGTCCTGCTGGGCATATTATGGGTGGTAGGCTTCGCCATGTCGGCAATAAGTGGCATGCTGCACAAGATCGCCCCCTTCATCATCTGGTTGCAATTGAACAATCACCGACAGATTCAGGGCCGCATACAAGGCAAAATTCCGACCATGAAACAGATCATTCCAGAAGCATGGGCGCGCTGGCAGTTGCGCCTGCACACCGCCGCCCTGGGTCTGCTCCTGGGCGCCGCCCTGTGGCCCGAGGCGCTAACCTATCCTGCGGCACTGGCCCTGTTCCTGGCCGCCGCCCTGCTGTGGTGGAACCTGGTATCGGCAACACGACTCTGTCTGAAGCTGACGCGCCGCCAGCAGACGGAGTATTAAGTTGTAGGGTGGGCACGATTTTGGTGCCCACGCGCGCGGATATTAGACCGACACAAACCGGCCGCTGGAAGCATCAAGCTGTAAAAGATCGCCGGACATCATATCGTAATACCAGCCATGCAGATGCAAGCGGGCCTGCTCCGTGCGTTCCCGTATCCAGGGGAACGTTTCCAGGTTAGCCAATGATATTTCAATCGCAGCCAGCTCACAGGCGTGGGCCTGCTCCTCAAGCGTCGGCAAATCCGCCCTGTCCAGAACCCGTTTACGAGCCTCGTCAGCAACGCTCATCCAGTCCGCGATAAATTTGTCACCCGCCCTGTCTCCCCCCGGTCCTTCCAGCAGCGAACGAATCCCACCACAGCGAGCATGTCCCAGAACGACAAGATCTTCTACCTCCAGACCACATACCGCGAATTGCAGAGCGGCGCTGGTGCCGTGCCAGATACCTTCCCCTTCGCAGGGCGGCACCAGGTTGGCTACGTTGCGCACCACGAACAATTCACCCGGCGTGCTATCGGTAATAACGGCAGGATCAACGCGTGAATCGCAACAGGCCACCACCGCGATCCGGGGAGACTGGCCATAGCGGGCGAGATCAACCAGCCGTTCACGATTCGCCTCGTAATAACCGCCGCGAAAGCGGCGATAACCCGCAATAAGCTGTTCAATAGCACTCAATATCCACCCCTCTCTGGCAAAGTACCTTGTCTGAAAGCTGTCATCACGAACAGGTAAACTGTATCAGCATCACATGGAGGATACTATTCTGTCTATGCCGCAACCCGAAATAAAGATAAGCCTGTCAAATATACCCGGAATTACCGTTCGTCCTGAGCCTGTCGAAGGAAGCCTGTCGAAGGAAGCTCTCTGGTTCCCACGCTCTGCGTGGGAACCCATACCTTTCCCACCACTGGCACCCCATATTAATCGTTGCATAAGTATTTGCACCACCATAGCACCCTCTCCCTATGGGAGAGGGTGGGGTGAGGGGATAAAATACATGCAAATACTTATGCAACGATTAATAACCATGCAGTCTGACCACCACTTATGCATACAAACGAGAAAAATGATCTGATAATAGGAGGTGCTTCTGGTATATATTCAATCTTGCCGCATGAGTAATTATGGTATATATTTTAAACTATGAATTATTTTGAATATGACGATAAGAAGAGTGTTCTAAATTTTGAAAAACATGGAATTAATTTCATTGCCGCACAAGCGCTTTGGAGTGATCCCGACCTTATCAAAGTACAGGCTAAATCAAGTAATGAACCACGCTTTTTAATAGTCGCTCGTATTGCTAACAAACATTGGTCAGCCGTCATAACCTATCGTGGCAATAATATCAGAATAATTTCAGTCAGGCGTTCACGCAAATCCGAGGTAGAGCTTTATGAAAGCTAATGAATTTGATAAAAAATTTGATGATAACGAAATAGATGTGATTGATGATCTTGATCTATCTACTTTAAAACGAGCCAACCAAACTCAGAAAAGAATAAATGTTGACTTCCCGATTTGGGTCATCGACTCTCTGGATAGAGAGGCAAGTCGTGT
>DRJN01000131.1 GCA_011052165.1 Gammaproteobacteria bacterium | reverse complement strand
GATTAAATGTTGAAATATGATCTTGATGAACGACTGCCGCATTATCGCGGAAAAAAATGGATCCGTAACAAACTTCCCTCAAAAGGGCAGGTATGGTGTCTCGGGGCGCCTCGCCTGTCTGATAAAACGCACAGCACAGAAAAAGAATTAAGCCAGGCACTTGCGTATTCAGCGCAATACACAAAATGGAAATGGCCCAAACAGACTGTTTATTTTTTTTCCGATCCCCATGCTGACGCCGAGGCCTTTGTTGCTTCTCTGGTTGTCTCCGGTGGAGTTAAAAAAACAGGCCCCGCTAATAATGATTTTCGCCTGCTCCGGGCAGGCCGTGATGCCAGTTTTATTATTGGTGGAGATTGTCTGGATAAGGGGCCGAGTAATCTGCAATTGCTGCGAAGTATACAAACTCTCAGAAGGCATGGTGCCAGGGTACAACTTTTGGCCGGCAATCACGATATGCGTTTATTAATGGCTATGCGTACACTGCATATGAAGAAAGATCCGCGGACGGAGCATTTTTTTGTTCGTATGGGAGCAAAAGCAATCCCGTTTCTGAAAGAGATTCATGCGCACTATATTGACGGCAAGAATGTGCTGCGTGATATTCCTGGTAACCAAAAGTGCAGAGAGTTACTTTTTCCATCAAACCGCTGGTTTGATGAGTTTCCCGGTTCCGCCCAGTGGTTGATGCCGGAGAACGCAGTTAAAAGAGAGGTGTCACGTCTTAAGCGGAAGGCTGATCGGTTTGAGTCTCTGTGCAATGAGGCGGGGCTTTCTCTGAAAATGGTTTATGCCACGGCGATGAAATGCCGGGAGTTATTTCTTGAACAAAATGGTGAATTTTACTGGTTTTATAATAGAATGAAACTGGCAAAACGTATCGGCTCCTTTTTATTTGTACATGCCGGGCTGGATGATCGCATTGCCACTCTCATCAAGGACAAGGGGGTTGCATATCTGAATAAACTCTATCGCCACCAGGTGCATAATAATCTGTTTGAGTTTTATTACGGCCCACTTGCTAATGTTATGCGTACCAAGTATCGAGACGTTGACATGCCGTTGACAGCCTATGGCGTAGAACGTATTTATGAAAAAGGCATCCGAATAATTGTCCATGGTCACCGTAATAATACAGATGGTCAACGATTGATGCTCAGAAAGGGCATGCTGCATATCGAGAGCGATACCACAATGGATCGAAATTCACGTAAAAAAGAAGGCCTGAAGGGATATGGCGCAGGGGTTACTATCATTCGTCCCGAAGGACTGGTAATTGGTATAAGTGCAGATTATCCTTATGCCAAGGTTTTTGAACCACGGAAACTTCTTGAATAATCGCCTGCATCTTAAACTTACAGGATTGAACAGGATAATAACGCCAATAATCACTATGAAACAAAGTAAAAAGAGTTTTCGCCACGAGTCTCTGCAAGATGCTGAAACAATACAGGAACTGCTGAAATCCGTAGCCAGAGGGTTTGCCAGGGGCGAATTGCTGTTTAGCGACGAGGAGGATGAGATCATTATGCACCCAGAGGGGCTGATGGATCTGAAAGTTACCTCAAATCAGGAAGAAAACCGACACAGAATAAATATTCGTATTACCTGGCAAATTGAAAAAAACAATAAGAAACAAAACAAGTCACTTCGCATAAAATAATAACGTCAGCTGGATGAAGTGGCGACTTTCGTGAAGAATTAACCCTATCTAGCAACCTGAATCCTACGGCATTCACCCAGCGAACCCTTCAGGCAGATGCGTCCGTCTACCCAGATGGCGTTATCCAGCCGTGCGCCATCAAGCCGGACATTCTGCATTTTCGCGCCGCTCAAATCAGCATAGGTCAGATCGGCACCGGTAAAATCCGCATAACTCAGATCGGCGCGCCGAAGGTTGCTGCCCTTCATATTCGCCTGCCTGAAGTCTACATAGCTGAGATTCGCCATACTTAAATCGGTGTACATCAAACTCGCGCCGGACAGATTTGATCCAAACAGATTAGCAGCACTGAGATTGGCGCTGTCGAGATTGGCGCCCTGCAGATCGGCATTCAAAGACTGCCGGCCCGCCATGCGGCAGTTACGCCAGTTCACCCCGGGGCGGGCGGCAGCATTACAAACGGGCTGCTCAATTTGCGTTTTCGGTGAAAAATGAAACCCGGCGTAAATCAGGCCACTGACAGCCAGTAGCACCAACAGGGCCTGCACAACTGAAAATTCGCGCTGCTGTAAAAAGCGTTTGTAGATAGACTCCCGGTGGCTGCGGTATTCCAGCAATTCATCCGGCTCAGGCAATCGGCGCGAATCAGCATGGGCGCCATGTTGGGGCCGACGTTCATCGGCCCAACGGCGCGCGGCCATGAGCCGCTCCTGCGCAAGTTCATCTGCGGGTTCCTCCTGGAGCACCTCCGGTAACAGATCCTGACGGGACTGGATCATCACCCAGCTTTCCCTGTCCTCACTGACCTCATCACTCACACGAAAGCGTCCCAACAGCAGAGACTGGGAAATCTGTCTGGGCGGAAACGGCCCAAGCACCTGGCCATTCTTGCGAACATAAAGGGGAGAGCGTTTTGTCATGTCTGTTCTATGCCTGCATCGCCTTTGTTCAGCCTTATATTTTCAGGTTTTTTCAAAACATTATCCAAATATATATGCGAGTATACAGAAAATGCTCCAATGGCCGTTATACTGTTATCGGCATACTTCTATGGATATTAAAAAATCTGGCGGCCTGCCGCTCCCGCAACCCGAATCCCTGCCTGCAACCGGTAAAAGCGTTGCTATCCCGCGCCCGGAAATCAGCCCTGCCGCCCCCCCTGCACAGCCGCCCTGGCAAAGCGGACAAATTTTGCAGGCGCTAATACTCAAGGTGACACCGGCACAAATACTGCTCAATATCCAGGGCATTCAGGCCCGCGCGGCTCGTCCCCCTGCCCTGACCCTGCAAGCAGGCGACCGCCTGCAACTCGAGGTCCTAAAAAACACGAACCCACTGCAGCTCAAACTACTCGAGTTACAGCCTGCGGCCTCCACGATTGTCAACCGCGCCCTGCGCACCAGTCTGCCCCGGCAGCAGGCTCTGCCGCCCCTGCTGGCCAATATTGAATACCTCAGCCGTCATCCCGCAGCCACAAACTTACTGGACCGGCCTGTTCGCAGTACCCTGCAGCAGCTTTATTACCAATTGCCAACAGTGGCGTCTCTGCGTCAGCCCCAGGCGCTGAAACAAGCCCTCGAACTCAGTGGACCCTTTCTTGAAAACCACCTGCATACCACGCAGCAAACGCCCAGCCTGAACCTGCAGCAGGATCTGCGCGTCAATCTGCTACGCCTGGCCACACAACTGCAACACTATATCGCCCGTGAGGCGGGTCAGGTCAGGCCGACCCGCCAGCAGCCGCAGCCCCCCACATCGAGTAATGCCCCCCGCCCACAGACGGAGTCTGTCCCCGTCTCTCACCATCCCGTACTCCCACCAATCAGCACGGGCCATCCCGGACAACCTACCGTTGCCGCCAATCTGACTCAGGCCTCCCCGCTCAGAGCCGCTGAACAATTGCTGCAACAGACCGAGGGGGTGCTTGCACGGTTGCACATCCACCAGCTGCACCACCTGAAAAGCGAGGAAGCAGGACGCCCCGCCTGGTCAATGGAATTGCCGGTACGTAGCGAGCAGGGTATCAACCTGTTCGATATTCGCATTCATAGAGAGCCTCCCTTCCCTGTACCCTGGAGCAACGAAGATGCTCAACACAAACAGCCACAGGCAGAGCCGCGCTGGAGTGTCCGACTGGCGTTTGATCTGGAAGGTCTGGGGCCGGTGCAAGCGGTGATCGCCCTGCAACAGGAACAGATTTCAGTGCACTTTCATGCACAGGAAAATCAGACCAGTGTGCTTTTCAATGAATACGCGGACATGCTTGGCAGCCGTTTGCGCCAGGCCGGACTGGAGGTCGCGACGATTGATTGCCGTCAGGGGCAACCCGAACCTGCTGCGGGAATAAACGGCGCCCCTATCCTGGATGAACAGGCATGAACGAACAGACAAGGATACCGACGCTGGCGGTTGCCCTGCAATACGATGGCAAAGCCGCGCCGAAGGTCACCGCCAAGGGCGCGGGTGATATCGCCGAGCAGATCCTGGCGATTGCCCGTGAACACGATGTGCCTTTGCAGGATAATCCGGAACTGGTGAAACTGCTGTCAAAAATTGAACTCGGCGATCAGATCCCTGAAGCGCTTTATCTTACCGTAGCCGAAGTGATCGCCTTCGCCTATATGCTTAAAGGCAAGGTGCCGCAGGGGCATGGGGAATAGCGGGATAATGCTGTGTTTTATCTATGATGGGTTTCGCTTCGCTCTACCCATCCTACGGATGGTCGAAAGCAGGTCGGATGGGTAGAGCGAAGCACGAAGTCCAGAGGGAAAACCCATCAATCAAACTTTACTCAATACTTCCCGCGCTTCGCTCCGGTCGCATGTGCGGAAACAGGAGGACATCGCGAATGGAGGGGGAATCGGTAAATAACATCACCAGACGGTCGATGCCGATGCCTTCTCCTGCGGTGGGGGGCATGCCGTGTTCCAGCGCAGTAACATAGTCCTGATCAAAGAACATGGCTTCCTCATCACCGGCATCTTTTTCCGCGACCTGGTTACGAAAGCGTTCCGCCTGGTCCTCGGCATCATTCAGTTCCGAAAAACCATTGGCAATTTCGCGGCCGCCGACGAAGAACTCGAAACGATCGGTGACGAAAGGATCATTATCATTGCGCCGCGCCAGGGGCGAGACTTCGGTGGGATAAGCGGTAATGAAGGT
>DRJN01000130.1 GCA_011052165.1 Gammaproteobacteria bacterium | reverse complement strand
TGCGGGGTTGTTTATTCAGCAGCGCTTGCTAAAAAGCTCTTAATGTAAGTATGTCCTAACCCGCTGAAGCGAGTGATTTTCGCAATATTAGAAGCACAATATATAGTGATTCTGGAATTAAGAAATGATGCCCGGAAAAAGACGAGTCAACCTAAAGAAATAATATAACACACTGTAATTAAACGATTTTTATCAAAATATATATTTGTTACAGAGTGTTGACAGCCTTTTCTTCTCCACCTAAGATATCCGCATCGGCACAACATCTTGTGTTTCATGTTTTCGGGTCACCATCATCGGTTAGATATACGGAACCCGCAGTCGATAACCAATACTAACAATTATATAAGGCGATTCCGTCGGGAGAGAAAATATATTATGAGTGCAAGCGTGCATAAGTTGACAGCCAATCAGATCGCCGATATCCCCTTGCAAGATGCATCCATGGATATATGGGATAAAAAATACCGACTGAAAAGCAAGGACGGGCGGATCATCGATCAGGATATCGACGCAACCTATCAGCGTGTCGCACGTGCTCTGGCCGAGGTCGAGACACCGGAACAGCAGGACCACTGGAACGAGCAGTTCCTCTGGGCGCTGCGTCACGGTGCCATCCCCGCCGGTCGTATCATCTCCAATGCCGGTGCACGGGAACACAAGCCCGCTACGTCTACCATCAATTGCACCGTCTCCGGTATCATTGAAGACTCTATGGATGACATTCTCAATAAAGTGCATGAAGCCGGGCTCACCCTAAAAGCCGGTTGCGGCATCGGCTATGAATTCTCCACCCTGCGCACCCGCGGTGCCTATGTGTCCGGCGCGGGGGCTTACACTTCCGGACCGCTGTCCTTCATGGATATTTACGACAAGATGTGTTTTACCGTTTCCAGCGCCGGGGGGCGCCGGGGGGCGCAGATGGCCACCTTCGATGTCGGTCATCCCGATGTGATGGACTTCATTCGCGCCAAGCGTGAAGCAGGCCGTTTACGCCAGTTCAACCTGTCGCTGTTGATCACCGACGAATTCATACAGGCCGTGCGTAAGGATCAGGACTGGAAGCTGGCCTTCCCCTTACAGAAAAAAGAAGTAGAAGAGGAAAATATCGATCTCAACGACGCGGACAAGGTGATCTGGCGCGAGTGGCCGACCACGAAGGGTTATGTTACCAACGGGGATGGGCTGGTGGCCTGCAAGGTTTATCGCACTATTCGCGCGAAGAACCTGTGGGACATGATCATGACCTCCACCTACGACTTTGCCGAACCCGGTTTCATTCTCATCGATAAAGTGAACGAGATGAACAACAACTGGTTCTGCGAAAACATTCGCGCGACCAATCCGTGTGTCACAGCAGATACATGGGTGCAAACGACGGATGGTCCGCGCCAGGTGTATGATTTGATCGCACAACCCTTTAGCGCACTGGTCGATGGCGTTGCGCATGCCAGTGGTAGTGAAGGCTTCTTCAAAACAGCGACCAAACCGGTTGTTAATCTGCAAACCAGCGAAGGTTATCGATTACGGCTGACTACTGATCACCGGGTTCGTCGGGTAACACAATTTAGCCGTTACACAACCGAAACCGAATGGTGTGAAGCCGGGCAGTTATGTGAAGGTGATCGTGTATTACTAAATGATCATCGCGCTAATACACAATGGTCCGGTAACTATAACCGTGAACAGGGTTACCTGCTGGGTTTACTGGTGGGGGATGGTACGCTAAAACAGGATAAGGCTGTGCTGTCAGTCTGGAAGCCTGCGGCGGTGGCTAATGGTGCCGATGCTTTTATGTCTGAAGGTGTTTCTGCGGTGATGACGGAAGCCCTGAATGCGGCAATGAATTTGCCTCATCGTGCTGACTTTAGCGGCTGGAGTGAGATCGCTGGGCGTAATGAATATCGCCTGTCATTGGCTGCTCTGAAACAACTGGCGGAAGAAGTCGGTATGCAGCCTGGTGACAAGGCCATTACAGCAGTGATGGAACAGGCATCAAGCCGCTTTTATCAGGGATTCCTGAAAGGATTTTTTGATGCCGATGGTTCAGTGCAGGGCACACAGAGTAAAGGCGTGAGTGTGCGCCTGGCTCCATCCGACCTGGCTCGACTCGAAGCCGTGCAACGCATGTTGTTACGTTTGGGTATCGTCTCACAGATCTATAAAGATCGTCGTTCAATAACTACTGCAAGCCTGCCGGATGGCAAGGGCGGAATGGCTGACTACCGGGTCAAACCACAACACGAGCTGGTTATCAGCGGTGAGAACCTGTTGCGCTTCCGTGATCAAATTGGTTTTGCCGATACAGATAAACAACAACGCCTGAATGACTTACTTGCTGGTTACAAACGTAAATTAAATCGTGAGCGGTTTGTGGCACGGGTTGCCTCTGTTACTGAGGTAGGAGTTGAAGATGTTTATGATGTGCAGGTGCCGGGTATTAATACCTTCGACGCCAATGGTCTGCACACACACAACTGCGGCGAACAGCCATTACCCCCGTATGGCTCCTGCCTGCTGGGTTCCATTAACCTGACCCGCTTCGTGCGCGACCCCTTCAGTGAGAACGCCTGGTTTAACTGGGACGAGTACCGCAAGGTGGTCAGCATCTTTACCCGCATGCTGGATAACGTGGTCGAGATCAACGGCCTGCCGCTGGAAGGTCAGCGCAGGGAGATTATGAGCAAGCGCCGTCATGGCATGGGTTTTCTGGGGCTGGGATCCACCTGCACCATGCTGAAAATGAAATACGGGGAAGAGGGTTCCATCGCCTTCACCGAGCAGATCAGCCGCGAACTGGCGGTGACCGGCTGGCAGGCGGCACTGGAGCTGGCAAAGGAAAAAGGGCCGGCGCCGATCATGGAACAGGACTTTAGCGTTAATGCCGGGATGTTGCGCAAGTGTCCGCAAATGAAGGATGACGGTTATCAGGTTGGCGATAGCGTCAAAGGCAAAGTGCTGCATGCGAAGTACAGTCGTTACATGCGGCGGGTAGCCGAGGTCGAACCGGATCTGGTAGCAGAATTAGAACAGCTGGGCGCACGTTTCACCCATCACAGCTCCATTGCCCCGACCGGCACCATTTCCCTGTCGCTGGCTAATAACGCCAGCAATGGCATCGAACCCAGCTTCGCCCACCACTACTCACGTAACGTTATTCGTGAAGGCAAGAAGAGTAAGGAAAAGGTCGATGTTTATTCATTTGAGTTGCTGGCCTATCGTGAACTGGTGAATCAGAAGGCCAAGCCTTATTCTGAAGAAGCCGAGGCGCAACTGCCGGACTACTTCATCAGCGCCGATGACATCACACCCAAGGCACATGTTGATGTGCAGGCCGCCGCCCAGATCTGGATCGATTCCTCCATATCCAAAACCGCCAACGTGCCGACGGATTATCCCTTTGAGGATTTCAAGGACATCTATCTGTATGCTCACGAACAGGGTTTGAAAGGTTGCACTACCTTCCGGTTTAACCCGGAAGCCTTTCAGGGCGTACTGGTCAAGGAACAGGATCTGGAAAATACTACTTATCGTTTCACCCTTGAAAACGGCGAAGTGGTGGAAGTCAAAGGCAACGAAGAAGTTGAATACGACGGTGAAACCCATACCGCCGCCAATTTGTTTGATGCTATCAAAGAAGGATATTACGGTAAATTCTGAACGGAGTGGATGGGCTGAAATGGGCTAGGTTTATTTCCGCCCTCCACTTCGTTCGGAAACCATTATGCATTCTGTAGATGTGCTGCGTTTTTGTAGGTTGGGCGGAGCAAAGCGAAGCCCAACAGAGCCAAACGTAACAATTATAGAGTAACCAATCTGCCTGAAAATTCATGCAGGAGAGAGAAAACATGACCATTAAAATCGACAGCAAAATCGTAGATTATGAAGTTGCAAAAGAGGGTGATGAAAACAAAGAAGATGAAGTTGTCGCCCAAAAAGCAGTACCAAAGGAAGACGCCACGGTCATCCAGATGCACGAAAAACTGGAACGTCCGGACATGCTGCTGGGTTCAACCTACAAGGTTAAAACCCCACTGTCCGAACATGCCCTCTACATCACCATCAACGATGTCATCCTCAACCCGGGCACCGAGCATGAGCTGCGTCGTCCCTTTGAAGTGTTCATCAACTCCAAGAACATGGATCACTTCCAGTGGATCGTCGCCCTGACCCGGATTATCTCCGCCGTATTTCGCAAGGGCGGCGACGTCACCTTCCTGGTGGACGAACTGCGTTCAGTCTTCGATCCCCGTGGCGGTTATTTTAAGAAAGGCGGCAAATACATGCCCTCACTGGTCGCCGAAATCGGCGACGCCATCGAAGGCCACCTGCGCATGATCGGTCTGCTCAAAGATGATGGTCTGGACGATCACCAGAAAAAACTGATCGCCGATAAACGCGCACAAATGGAAAAAGCCAGCAAAACCGCCGAAGCCAGCAGCGAGGCCAGCGAGTTCCCTGCCAGTGCTCAGTTGTGTAATAAGTGTAGTACCAAAGCCGTCATTAAAATGGATGGATGTATGACGTGTCTTAACTGCGGTGACAGCAAATGCGGTTAAATAGCGGCGCGAGTAAGCCGGATACAGCGTTGCGCCACATTTTGAAAATGCTCACGTATTAT
>DRJN01000129.1 GCA_011052165.1 Gammaproteobacteria bacterium | reverse complement strand
CCGGCCATCGGGCCGAACGATAACGTCGCGGGCCATATCTTCTTCTTTCCACACGGAAATCATCAACTGGTCGCCGGGTTGAATCCGATAAGCGTCCAACACGGTTTTGTCGGGTTCTTCCGCCAGCAGCAATGAGTTCATAAACAGTGTAGTAGCCAGAAGTATTACTGTCTTTGCCAGTAATTTTGAATTGCCAAACATACAAGCCTCGGATTTTTAAAGGGTTGGTATTTAGAGGTTATTATTGGGACTGCCGGGCATTGAAGCAAAAGGGCTGGGATCGGTCAAGCCAAAAAAAACGGCGCCATCCAGGAGGACAGCGCCGCTCAGTGGCCTGACGTCAGTCAGGGTCTAGTGCTGGCAGCGTTTGCGGATCCAGCCCAGCAGGCCGATCAGACCGGCCAGTAACCACCAGTCGCCGCGTTGTGCCGGGTTGACCGGCGTTGCGGCGATACTGCAACCGCTGGTGCTGCTGGTGCGGGTATCAGGGGGAATGATAATCCCGGCGGTACCCAGGCCACTGGGGTCGCTGACGATCCCCGGGGTCTTGTCCATATCATTCACGCCATCGTCCGTGATGGACAGCTGAATGCATTGATGACCGACGTTGACGTTGGTGTCATTGGACAGATCGATGTAGGCCGCATCCCCTACAGCCGGACACACCATGCCGCCCCCTGGTCCCGCTACGAATGGCGCAGATTTGACGCTGTCGCCGACGCTGGTATCGAAATTGCGCCACACGCCGTTATCGAGGATACGCCAGACCGGGCTGTTGGGCACGCCACCGGAGAGTGGCAGGACAATCGAGACCCTGCTGCCGGCGGTGACGCCAGTGACGGTGTAGTCGAAGCAGCTTCCCACACACTGCAAATCAACGCCGTCATCGCCGGGCACACTCGCGTCGCTCGTCGCCAGCCGGGTATTAGTAACAACCCCTTCGCTGGTTTTCGGAGTCCCGTCGAGAAACACGACGGTGCCTTCCAGATACAGTTGATAAGGCACCCCATTGAAACCCGATGCCGGCAGACCCGCTACATCCTCCACATGCGCCGCATACTCCAGTACGAAGGTGGAGCCATCCTGGCAAGGCTTATCGCTACAAGTGATGGTGGCGAAACCGAGATCTTCGGGGAACTGGGAACTGCCACCCAGGTTGATGACCGGTATGCTGTTCCAGGTGACAACGTATTTGTTAAGGAAGTTCAGCGTTCCATCCGAGTTTGCTGTGATACCGCCATTTCTGGTCAGGTCGAAGCCGGTATTGGAGAAAAATCTCCAGGGTGCCGAGAAGCCTGGTTGCTCCGATCCATTTGGCGCACCGGTATGCGAACCCGTTGCCGGTTGATCATAGCCGATGATGAAACCACCATCCGGGCCGGGCTCCAACACCGTGTAAATAAGCGTGCTGGCCGATATCTGCATGCTGAACCAGGACTTCTGTGGTTTGATCGATTGATCGGGGTCGCCTATGCCTGGCATAAACTGCAATACCGGGATGGTGTTGGCAGGCAGGCTCGGATCCCAGTCGGACGTTGTTTTGGTGACTATAATATTGAGCGTGGCTGCATCAGACAGTGGCGTGTTGACCGCATCGATATCGTTGACCTTGTACGTGCAAGTCTCAGTAACAGCCTGGACGACCGTCTGGGTATAAGTGATAGTGCCATCACTATTGGCCGTACAGGACCCGATCGCCGCATTGCTGACAATGGATACTGAGCCGGTGTTAATCCCACCGGGCAGGCCTGGGGAGTTGTTGGTATCGGTATCGTTGCCTAATACATTGATATTGGCGATCCGGCCGCCGGTGTTAGCCAGTACGGCTGTGGTGGATGCGGCTGTATCATCACCGGCCACCGGGGCGGCATTGACTGCTACGGTTACGGTAACCGTTGCCGGGGCGGACGTGCCCGCCCCGTTAGCGACGGTATAGCCAAACGTGTCTGTGCCGATAAAATTCGGGCCGGTTTTGGGTGTATAGGTGATGGTGCCCGCCGAGTTAGCACTGGCGGCTCCGTTGCCTGCCTGAGTAGATACTATGATCGAAGTGGGATCGATAGGATCATCCGCAGCTGCCGTGTCATTATCCAGCACACCGATGGTGATTGGGTTGGCGGCTATGGTGGCGGCCGAATCGTCATTGGCTATCGGGGGCCCGCCCAGCGCGATGGTGCCCTCCAGGTGCAGGGTATAGCCAACCCCGCCAAAATTGGATGGGTCTGCCCGTGGCACGACTGCTGTGTAGTGCAACACGAAGTCGACACCATTAGTGGCGCAATCGCCTCCACTGATGGCGCCGCACGTAAGCGCCGCTATGCCGGTACCGTTGTCAGAGGTACCCGCAAGGTCGGTACCGCCGCTGGTAACGCAGATGTTATCAGTCGAGGTGCCGCAATCCTGGATTCCGCCCCCCATGTCGATTAATGCGATACCGTTCCAGGTCACGCCCCAGCCTGACAGATCCAGGTTCTGATGAGTGGCATCCACATCGGTTGCCGTCACGATACTGGCAGTGTAATGCATGCCGGTATTGGTAAAAAACCCCCACGGCTTATCGATGCCCGGATTTTCGCTGCCATTGGGCGCACCGGAGTGGCTTCCCGAGGCGGGCTGGGGCTGGAGCGAACCTGCACCGATAATCAGTCCGTTATTCGGGGCGATGGCTGTATTCGTGCTACCCGACATGCCGAAGTAACTGCCGCTCGAGACGCCTGTAAGGCCACCGGTACAATTATCGGGCGGTGTTCCACCAACGAGGCAGGTTACAACGCCTGCAGTAAAACTAAGAACCGCATTATCGGGTAAGGCCGCCGTGGCAGCGGTCGATAGGCACAGGCCCCCCAGGGTCAGTGCAATTGAAGCGGCTAACGCCGTTCTTTTGGACCCGCCGGCATGCTGCATGCGCAGGGCACTCATATTTTCGTGTGTAGACATCTGAAACTACCTCCTCACAAGGTTCCAATCAGGTCGCGGCAAGTATGGGTCAAAAGCCAACGGCTGCGTATGTCCGGGCGCGCCATTATCTTAATCTTTTGCCATTGGGACATAACCGCCCCTGGAAATGTTATATTTGTAAAGTTACAGCTTGAACCCGAAGCTCACGCCGACCGAATCCTGATACATCTGGATTTTACCGGTATCACCGATGAGCGTCGGTCCTTCCTGTTCATATTTAAACGCATGGACATAGGAGAAACTCCATTCCATTTTTTTGTTGGGTGCGTAGGATGCGCCCAGCGTCAGGTGGTTCTGGGTGGTTACGGGGGCAACGATGTTGAACAGCACCGCACCGCTTTTTTCGTCGATCGGGCTTTTGCCATAGTTCCAGCCGGTGCGGAATGTCCACTTGGGGCTGTAATCGTAGGCGATTCCCACCTTGTAGACTGTTTGGTCTTCCCAGCCGAAACCGAGGCCGTCGGTGGCACCCAGTGAGTTTTTCGCGGGGCTTTCGGGGAAGCCGTTGCCGGTGGTGGTGGCGCTGGCGTTACCGATGGAGCGCACGTTGGAGTAGAGGGTGCGGGTGATGTCTGCGCCGATCAACAGTTTCGGGGTGATTTTGAAGCCGAACCCGACACCGAAGTTTTCAGGGGTATCGAAACTGCCCTGTTCCGCGAAAAGGTCCTT
>DRJN01000128.1 GCA_011052165.1 Gammaproteobacteria bacterium | reverse complement strand
GTCCAGTCCGATAATTATTGATCAGCCAGCAACTGAAATCATAGAGCAACCTGCGGCAGATACCAGTACGGGCAAGCAGGTAGCTGATATACCTTTAACTGATTCAGCACCCCAAACAGAAAAATTTCGCCACAGAGAAGGCGATTTCTCCATCGGACTGGACAGGGCGTGGCTCGAATATGGTAACTTCTATCGTTCGCAGTCATCGGCTGACTCCAGTAGCTATGGCCACCTGGCACTGTCAGCCGACTGGAATCCCGAGCCGGCCTGGGAGATGCGGCTCGGCGCACGTGTCGATTGGTATGGACAAACCGGGAAGGCTGATTTTAATGAGGTCAAACTGGATTATGGCGACAGCTTTGTGCGCTACCGCGGTGAGAACTATCGTCTGACTGCTGGCACACAAAAGGTCATCTGGGGACGTATTGACGAACTGCCGCCAACAGACCGCATCAGCAGAGCTGACATTTCCCGGGGTATACTGGACCCTCTTTCAGAACGCCGGCGTGCCATGCCGGTGCTACGCTTCGAGGGGTTCCAGGACGGTTATAAACTGGATGCTTTATGGTTGCCCTACTTTCGTAAGGCCGCACTGCCAGATAAAGACAGCGTCTGGTACCCCATTAATCAGACCGATGGGACTATCCTCGGCTTAGAATCTACCCCGTTAACGAGGGCCTTTGTTCAGCAGGGCAGCATTTCTGACAACGCGCCAGACGGTGATGGTGGTTTCGGAGTTCGATTGAGCAATACCGGCCAGCAGTTCGACTATGCCGTGACCATACAGCGTACCCGTCAGTCAACACCCTACTGGCAACTCAACCCGGTAGTACGCGAGGCCTTCCTCGCCGGTAATGACCCCGCAGGTGCGATAGCCGCCAGCAGAGAGGCAACCTTCGGGGCGCGCTACCCTCGTACCTGGGTTGCTGGAGGTGACCTCGGCTTCGAGGCGATGTCTGCCACCTGGCGTTTCGAAGCAGCATGGATTTCTGATACTCCCGTTACCCGCACAAACTTACTGTATGACACTGTCAACAGCATCAACTGGGCTGCTGGTGTGCAATTTTATCCTGGTGACAGAGATGTTCGTGTGAATCTACAGTTCGCTGCTATCAACCTGATTGATGCATCCAATGTACTTGACCGCACGGATATATATAATTTTAACGGCAGTATTTTCGGCGAATTCGGCAACAATCGCTGGCAGTCAAATACCCGATTTTTCATCGATCTTGATGAAAAAGGCGTCTATTTCAATCCGGAAATACGTTTTATCGGATGGCAGCCCCATGAGATCTATGTCGCCTGGCACTATTTCAGTGGCAATGCCCAGACTCTCGGTGGTTTCTGGAAAAATAATTCCCTGTTGACCCTGGGCTGGCGCAGCCAGTTCTAGTACCCCTCATCAGTGGACGATACTCCAGGGGACAATACGAACCGTCGCCAGCGCCTTGAGAAGGAAAAAAGCCCCGTCGCAATCCTGCACGATGGGGTATACATCTACGCTAATCCCGCTTACCTGAAACTGTTTGGTCGCAGGGATCTTTCCGAGATCAGGGGCAAGCCTGTTCTCAATACCGTCAAAACAAGGGCCCGCGATCGTTTCATAAAGCATATTGAAGAGGCAGAAAGCGCTTCAGGTAACACCCCCGCTCTACCACCCACGCGTCTTTCACTGGTCAGGCGGGATGGTTCACGGTTCCATTTAAAAGCCACCTTTCGGGCCTGCACGCTTGATGATAAGTCCTGTGTTGAAATGTGGCTTAGTGCAGAACAGGAAAAGGTATTAAGCAGGGCTCGGCCAGCAATACGCTGGCGATATTATCTTAGCATGGCCTTTCTCGTCCTGTTCAGCCTGTTGCCGCCAGTTCTGTTGCCGGCCCTTGACATCGACAATGATCCCAATGTCTATTTCCCGGATGACGAGCCTGCCGTCATCCTGGATGAAAAACTAAGAGCACAGTTTCCGAATGATCAGGTGTACATTCTCCTGTTCGAGGGACTGGCCCTGTTTTCTGATGATGTCCTGAATGCTTATAACAAACTCGCCAGAACACTCGAGAGGAACCCATTAGTCGATAAGGTCTACGGGTTAACCACTCAGGATCACATTGCAGGCAGCGAGGATGGCTTCCTGATCGAGCCCGTGATCAATATCAGGAAGTTGGCAAAAACAACTCCAGCAGAGCGCCGACAAAGGGCTGTCGCCGATCGCTTTGCGAAAAATGCTCTGGTTTCCTCTGATGGCTCTGCAATATCCCTGGTCGTCGTCCCGGTCACGCTAGAGAACAGTATGCAGCGGTTGCAACTGGAACAGGAAGTCCTGTCTGACGTACAGGAAGCGAATCTGGAAAATTATCTCACTGCAAGCACCGGGTTCATCCCACAGGATATTGCGGAACTGCGCTCGATGCTGCGGGACAACATGATCTTCATCCCCGTGACAGTTGCGATCGGACTGTTTCTGATCTGGTGGTTGTTTCGTCGCTGGCTGGCCGTCATTCTCGCTGGTATTTCGATCGGCGCTGTAGTCAGCTCGACTGTTGCCCTGTATGTAGTGACAGGCCAGCCTTTCACATTGATATCCAGCATTCTTCCCCCCTTGCTGTCTGCACTCACGATTGCCGCACTGGTGCATCTGTACAATGCGTTGCAGTATGCCTCACAGCGGGGCATATCGGGTCAGGCACGCATGCAG
>DRJN01000127.1 GCA_011052165.1 Gammaproteobacteria bacterium | reverse complement strand
TCGCTGCCGGCATGAATCCGATGGATCTCAAGCGTGGCATCGACAAGGCGATTAGCGCCGCCGTGAGTGAACTGGAAAAATTGTCCAAGCCCTGCGCGGATGACAAGGCGATTGCCCAGGTGGGCACTATTTCCGCTAACTCTGATGATGAGATTGGTAATATCATTGCCGAAGCGATGGGCAAGGTGGGTAAAGAAGGCGTGATTACCGTGGAAGAAGGTTCCGGTTTTGCTAATGAACTGGATGTCGTGGAAGGCATGCAGTTCGACCGCGGTTACTTGTCGCCTTATTTTATCAACAACCAGCAGGGTATGACTGCCGATCTGGAAGAACCCTTTGTGCTGTTGTTCGACAAGAAAATCTCCAATATCCGTGATCTGCTTCCCGTGCTGGAAGCGGTGGCCAAATCCGGCAAACCGCTGATGATTATTGCCGAAGATGTCGATGGCGAAGCACTGGCCACGCTGGTTATTAACAATATGCGTGGCATCGTCAAGGTGGCCGCGGTCAAGGCGCCGGGCTTCGGCGATCGTCGCAAGGCTATGCTGGAAGATATCGCCATCCTCACCGGGGGTACCGTGATTTCTGAAGAAGTGGGCCTGTCACTGGAAAAAGCGACCTTGAATGAGCTGGGTACGGCAAAGAAGATCGTGATTACCAAGGAAGAGTCCACCATTATCGATGGTGCCGGCAAGCCGGCTGATATCGAAGCACGCGTCAACCAGGTTCGTGCCCAGATTGAGGAATCTTCTTCCGACTATGATCGTGAGAAACTACAGGAACGTGTGGCCAAGCTGGCCGGCGGTG
This sequence comes from Gammaproteobacteria bacterium, assembly GCA_011052165.1. Taxonomy (GTDB): domain Bacteria; phylum Pseudomonadota; class Gammaproteobacteria; order UBA6429; family Thiohalophilaceae; genus JAADGZ01. Next base: position 2,902 of record DRJN01000127.1, on the reverse strand, counting down.
TGGCTGTGATCAAGGTCGGTGCGGCGACTGAAGTGGAAATGAAAGAGAAAAAAGCCCGCGTTGAAGATGCCCTGCACGCTACTCGCGCAGCGGTTGAAGAGGGTATCGTTCCCGGCGGCGGTGTCGCGCTAATCCGTGTTCAGGATGCGATGGGTAAGGTCAAAGTCGACAATCATGATCAGGAAGTCGGTGTCAAGCTGGCCTGTCGTGCTATCGAAGAGCCCATGCGCCAGATCGTCAGCAATGCCGGTGACGAAGCCTCGGTGGTGGTTAACAAGGTAAAAGAAGGCAAGGGCAACTTCGGTTACAACGCGGCTACCTCCGAGTATGGCGACATGATCGAAATGGGCATCCTGGATCCGACCAAGGTGACCCGTACTGCGCTGCAGAATGCCTCCTCGGTGGCGGGTCTGATGATCACCACCGAAGCCATGGTCGCCGATGCACCGGCCGATGACGCTGGTGCAGCCGGCGGCATGCCTGATATGGGTGGTGGCATGGGCGGAATGGGTGGCATGGGCGGCATGATGTAACAGCCGGTCTCACGACCCTTTTCGGTTCATTCCGAAAGTCAGAAGCCCCGTCAGCCATGGCGGGGCTTTTTTTGTTTTATGAAAAATTAAACCTTATCTTTAACGCAAAGACGCTCCGGTCGCGTCTTTGCGTTAAAGATTTTCACCGCCGTTCTACGGTATCCTGTTCGGTATTAATCGTTGCATAAGTACTTGCCTGTATTTTATACCCTCACCCCAGCCCTCTCCCGAAGGGAGAGGGGGTTATGATGCAAATACTGTTGCAACGATTAATACAACAAAAAAATGGACGAGAAAATGAAAGCTATGATCCTGGCGGCCGGTCGCGGTGAGCGTATGCGCCCGTTAACAGATACGACTCCCAAGCCTTTGCTTGGAGCAGGCGGAAAACCGCTGATTGTCTGGCATCTTGAGGCACTGGCGCGTTCAGGAATTAAAGAAGTCGTGATCAACCACGCCTGGCTGGGGGAGCAGATGGAGTCGGTGCTGGGCGATGGCCGTGCCTATGGTGTGAGCATTCGCTATTCCCCGGAGAAACCCGAGGCGTTGGAAACGGCGGGCGGCATTATTCAGGCCCTGCCCCTGTTAGGGGGGGATCCTTTTCTGGTGATGAATGCTGATATCTGGTGCGATTATCCGTTTGCTGATCTTGTTGCGCCGCCGTTAAGCCCTGCATTTTTGGCGCACCTGGTCATGGTGGATAATCCACCTCAACATCCTGAGGGTGACTTTGTCTTGAGTAGAGGGCTGCTTAGCACTGAAGGACAGCCGCAGTTGACTTTCAGTGGTATTGGCGTTTATTCCCCCGCCCTGTTTGCTGGTTTGGCAGAGGGAAAGCGGCCGCTTGCACCGCTTCTGAGAGCGGTTATGATAGAGGCGCGAGTCAGTGGCGAACATTATTCGGGCTCGTGGTTTGACATCGGCACTCCTGATCGCCTGCAACATCTGGATGATCACCTGCGTGAACGGGCCTGAGCGGCATTCGCTGGCCGTCATGCCTGAGTCCGGGAGTTGAAAACCGGCGATGGGCCTCCATAAAATCGGGACAATATATTAATCGTTGCAACAGTATTGGCATGTATTTTATCCCCTCACCCCCACCCTCTCCCATAGGGAGAGGGGGCTATGGTGCAAATACTGTTGCAACGATTAATAGATAAATCGGGTGAACAGGATCAGGCATGGAATATAAAGACTATTACGACATCATGGGGGTGAGCAAGGAGGCGACCCAGGATGAGATCAAACGCGCTTATCGCAAGCTGGCGCGCAAGTACCATCCCGATGTGAGCAAGGAGCAGGATGCAGAGAAGAAGTTCAAGGAGGTGGGCGAAGCCTACGAGGTGCTCAAGGATCCGGAAAAACGCGCGGCGTATGATCAACTGGGGGCTAACTGGCAGGCGGGTCAGGATTTCCGGCCGCCACCGGACTGGGATGCGGGTTTTGAATTTAGTGGCGGTGGTTATACGCAGGGCGATTCGGCGGCCTTCAGTGACTTTTTCGAATCCCTGTTTGGACAGCGGGGTTTCCGTGGTGCAGGTATGGGCGCAGGCAGTGGGGCCGGTTTCCAGATGCGCGGTGAGGATCACCACGCTAAAATTCTGATCGATCTCGAAGACGCGTATAAAGGAACTACGCGGACGATTAGCTTACGCGTGCCTGAAGTAGATGCGCAGGGGCACGTGCGCACTCGCGAACGGACTCTAAACGTGCGCATTCCCAAAGGCGTGCATCAGGGGCAACAGATCCGTCTGGCGGGGCAGGGTGCGCCAGGGTTGGGATCCGGCCCCCAGGGCGACCTCTATCTGGAAGTGGAATTCAATCCACATTCCTTCTATCGAGTGGAAAGTCGGGACATATTTCTTGAACTGCCGGTGGCACCCTGGGAAGCGGCGCTGGGGGCAAAAGTCAAGGCGCCGACACCGGATGGCACCGTGGATCTGAGTATTCCACCGGATTCGAAGGCCGGGCGTAAATTGCGCCTTAAGGGACGCGGCATTCCCGGTAAGACGCCCGGCGATCTCTATGTGATCTTGCAGATAGCCCTGCCGCCAGCCAACACGGAAAAGGCGAAGGAACTCTATACGAAAATGCAGCAGGAACTGGCATTCAATCCGCGCGCTGGACTGGGGGTATAGCCATGAGTGAAAAAGTACTGACCGGCCTGATTGTGAATGAGGACATGACGCTGACACTGGCGGAACTCAGTCGTGCCTGCTGTGTGCATGCCGAGTGGATTGTCGCGCTGGTGGATGAAGGCATTCTGGAACCGCAGGGGAACGTGCGTACCGGCTGGTGTTTTTCCGGTCCCAGCCTGCGCCGGGCGCGTATAGCGGTGCATTTGCAGCAGGATCTGGGCGTCAATCTGG
>DRJN01000126.1 GCA_011052165.1 Gammaproteobacteria bacterium | reverse complement strand
GCCACTGTTTTTTGAATCCCCTGGAACGTCTTGTTGAACGTCTCGTTTTTCGTTATGCGCTTGTATCCGACCAGACTGCATACTCGTTACCATTAGGATCACCAAAATGAAACCTACGACCACCTGGAAAATCAAATATTGATTTTATTATAGAACCACCAGCATTTTCTATTTTTTTCTGTGTACTTTCAAGTTCATTACTATAGAAAACTATAAGTGCACTCCCATTTTCAGTTGATACTTTTAAATTTGATTTAAAGAAACCACCATCAAGACCTTCATTTGAAAAAGCTATATAATCAGGACCATAATCAACGAACGACCACCCAAACACAGAACTAAAAAATATTTTTGTTGCTTTTATATCTGTTGCTGGAAATTCAATATAATTTATTTTTTCATGTTCATTCATCTATATCTCCTATTGATGTATAACATCTAAAATATGCTGTGTTAATTTTTTGTTATGCGTTTTCATATATTTCCATAAACTCTTTGACTCTTGTCAGTCTCGATAGTTGATTCTTCACCGTTTTGATGGTGCTGTTATACTGAATTGGATAATCTTGGAGTAATCTCAATGATTCTGTATCTTTGAAGATTTTATCAAAATGAATTGTAAAATATGAATGAGCCACATAATTTCTTAATTTTTGCAGTCGTTTTAATGTAGGGATACACTCAAGTGACTTATGTTTTCGTCGAAATTGAATACTAGAAAGTATTTGTAATTTTCTTCCAAAACTCAACCCATCAATAACTGTTTCGTGAAGAAATCGATTTCTCGGCGCTGGGCTAAAATACATGGAAAGGCATACCCCTAAATATGTGTCAAAATACGATGTGTCAGCAATAATTTTCGAACGAATTTCATCCGTATTCAATAACTCAGCTATTTTAATTTTATCTTCTTTACGCATAACAGAGTGATCTACCGTCGTTAATTGCCGCTCGTGCTCTGCTCCAAGGGCTTGCTGTACGAATGAGAATGAGTTGAACATGAAAGTGTAAAAATACGTAGAACCAGCAGTTGACAGGTCAATACATATCAGATATTAACCCGTCACGCGTGGGTTAAGGGGAAACGGGTAGAGACTAAAAACGATGGTTCTGTGCATGAAACAGGCTATAAATCAATCAGCTATACATAGCTTTTCATAAGGGTGTTTTGAATACCAATTTGTCTTACACTCAATAGAGTAGAGCGATTCATTGTATCGAGTTCAGGTTGACTAATAAAATAACCTGGTAGGTTGGGCTTCATTTTATTCTGCCCAACCCTCTCCCAGAGGGAGAGAGGGCTATGATGCAAATACTTATGCAACGATTAATATGTGCTTTACTGGATGGCAAAAATGATTAATCACCGCTCATCAGACTTTCATATTTCTGCTGTAACTCATCCTTGCTTTCCCTGTTATCCGGATCGACCAGGATACAGTCGACCGGGCAAACCTCGATACACTGGGGTTCATCGTAATGACCGACGCACTCGGTACACAGCTTAGGGTCGATTTCATAGATCTCATCGCCCTGAGAAATCGCATTGTTCGGGCATTCAGGTTCGCATACATCACAGTTGATGCATTCATCAGTAATCATCAAGGACACTACACACTCCAGTCAATATATCGAAACCCGCTTATATTAGCCCAATCGACTGGCCAGTGCAGCAACAACTTTCGGGTGGACAAAACGGGATACATCGCCGCCCAGGCTGGCTATTTCACGGACAAGACCTGAGGATATATAGGCATAGTGTTCAGCCGGCGTGAGAAAGACCGTCTCCACCTCCGGGCTTAATTGCCGATTCATGCCTGCCAACTGAAACTCGTATTCAAAATCCGAGACGGCGCGCAGACCCCGCAGAATAACCCCGGCGCCTTGCTCCCGCATGAACTCAACCAGCAGGTTGTCGAAGCTGCAAACCTTTACCTCCGGCATGTCGGCCAGCACTTCCTGCACCAGTACCACACGCTGCTGCAGGGGGAAAACGGGTTGCTTGCTGCCACCCCCTTTCGCCACGGCCACGGTGACCTGATCAAACAAGCGGGTAGCCCGTTGCACCAGATCTAGATGCCCGTTAGTAACAGGATCAAACGTCCCGGGATAAATGGCAATCGTATTCATAGTCGCGTGGGATCATAGTACAGGCTCGGCCACATAGCCGAGTCAAAGCGGAGCACAGTCTACCCCTGATCGGCGTATTGCACCAGATAATAGGCTATCTGTCCGGCGCTTTTCTGCCGATGAATCGCCCATGCGGCGGGCAGGCATGGCAACGTCTCATCACGGTTGGCTTCAAAATAGAGATAGCCCTGCCGGCTCAATGCCTCCTGCTCATACAGGCGGTCGATGCAGGGCTGTAGCAATCCCTGATGATAGGGGGGATCCAGAAAGATCAGATCAAAACAATCCTTAAGCGCCTGCAAATACTCCAGGGCCTCACACTGTTGCAGCCGAACGCGTTCAGCGGCCTGTAAAAGATCGATGTTTTGCTGCAGGCCGGCGATCACCTGCACCTGGCTGTCAACCAGCACCACTTTGGCTGCCCCGCGTGACAGGGCTTCGAATCCTAGTGCGCCGCTGCCGGCAAACAGATCCAGGCAGCGTGCCTGACGAATCACGGGACTCAGCCAGTTAAACAGGGTCTCCCTTACCCGGTCCGGTGTCGGCCGCAACCCAGGCCGATCCGGAAACGCCAGCTTGCGGCCGCGCCAGTCACCACCGATGATGCGCAACTGATTGCGCGGGGCTGACGCGCCGGTTTTATTTGCCGTGTTTCTGCGGCGCATCCCCACCCACCAGTACGGTCACCAGCCTGTCGGGATGAATGCGGCGGCGGAAAGCGTCCTGAACCTTAGCGGCCGTCACCGCTTCGATGTTGGCGTTAAAGGTTTCAAGGTAATCCAGCGGCAGATCATAAAAACCAATCATGGCGATATACCCGATAATGTCCTTGTTGCTGTCAATGCGTAACGGAAAACCACCGGTAATATTTTTAATCGCCTGCTGCATTTCCTCTTTTGTCGGTCCTTCCTTAATGAAGTTACGCAACGTTTTATCCAACAAGGCCAGGGCTTCATCCCGCTGATCATTGCTGGTCTGTAGCCCCATCTGGAAGGGGCCAAGTCCACGCATGGGAATAAAATAGCTATAGCTGCTGTAGGCCAGGCCGCGTTTCACTCGAATTTCTTTCATAATGCGGGAACCAAAACCGCTGCCCCCAAGAATATGATTACCCACATAGAGGGCGAAGTAATCAGGATCGCCACGACGTAACCCCGGCTGTCCCACCAGGATATGCGTCTGGGTCGAAGGATATGTTTTTTTCAGAACCTGCGCTTTTTTCAGTGCCCTGACCGGAGCTAATGCGGGCGCATGTTCTCCTTTAGGCAGCTTGCCAATCAGCTTATTGGCCAGTTGCTTGGCCCGCCTGAGATCGACATCACCGACTATCGCAATCAGCGCATTCCCGGCGACATAATAACGCCGGTAGAAAGCCTGGACATCCTTGCGACTTATCGACTTGATACTGCCTTTTGTACCCAGTGGCGGCGACGCATAGGGGTGCTGACCATAGAGCGCCCGATAAAACATTTTATCCGCAATGGCCTCAGGCGATTGCAACTGCGCCTTGAGTGCAATCAGTGTCTCTCGGCGAATTCGCGCCAGCTCCTTATTATCAAAACGAGGTCGTGTCAGTATGGCCTGCAAAGTAACGATGGCCTTGTTCAGTAATTTTTGATCATTCAGGCTGCGAAGACTGAGACCGGCCATATCGCGCATAGCGAAAGTGGAGAACTCTGCGCCAACGCTGTCGAAACGCGCTGCCAGCGCATTGGTATTCCATTTACCCGCACCTTTGGACAGCATATTGTTGGTCAGAAGCGCCAACCCTGCCTGTCTGCCATCGCGTGCGCTGCCCGCATCAAACACGATGCGCACATCCACCATGGGTAGCTGCGGTGCGTATACATACATCACCTTCGCGCCATTGTCCGTCTTCCAGGTCTGGATTCTGGGCGCGCGCTCGGCGCTGACGGCCACCTGGTTCAGCATTAGCAGAATAAAGGTAATGGCAAGTATTCGAATTCTATTAACGACGCTCATAATTTTTCCTGCGTTTCAGTTAACGGGTTTAATGAGAATGTGACGACGCAGATGCCGCGCTATTCAGCGGTTGCGGCTCCAGCACGGCCACCGTCAGGCTGTTTTCCCGCAGATATTTTTTCGCCACCTGTTGCACCTGTTCGGCGGTAATCGCACGCACCTTGCTCGCGTATTCATCCATACGCTGCCAACCCAGCCCCACTGTTTCCAGCGTGCCCAGTTGCATGGCCTGATAGAACAGCGAATCCCGTTCGTAAACTTTGCCCGCGACCACCTGGGCTTTGATGCGCGCCAGTTCCTGCGCCGTTACCCGCCGGTCTTTTAAGCGCTGCAACTGTGCCAGGATGGCCTTTTCGACTTCCGCCACCGAGTGACCGGCGGCAGGAGTGGCATCCAGCGTAAAAAGCCCGGGCAAACGAGCATAGAGGTTGTAACCCGCATTGACACTCACTGCAATCTGCTGCTTGCGTACCAGTTCCCTGGGAAAACGAGCGCTGTCGCCCCCACTGAGGATTCCGGCCAGGACTTCCAGCGCATAGGGTTCCCATTCTTTTTTTGCCGTTTTCAGTACCGGCACCTTGTAGCCCATCAACAGGTAGGGCAGTTTGGCGGGAACGCGAACGGTGATCCGGCGGGGGCCTTTTTGTGGCGCTTCGATGCGTGGCTTGACGGGCCGCAGCCTGGAAGGCGGAATAGCGGCAAAATATTTTTGCGCCAGTTTCAGCACCTTATCGGCCTTAACGTCCCCAACCACCACCAGGGTGGCGTTGTTGGGAGCATACCAACGCGCATACCAGGGTCTGAGATCCCTGACTGTAAGATTATTCAGATCATTTATCCAGCCAATGACGGGGTGATGATAAGGGCTGCTGATCCAGGCGGCGGCATTGAATTTTTCATCTACCAGAGCATCCGGCTTATCCTCGGTGCGCATCTGCCGCTCCTCCATCACCACCGCCAGCTCCTTTTTAAATTGTTTTGGCAGCAAGGTCAGATTGCGCATGCGATCCGCCTCCAGCTCAAAGCTGATGGGCAGGCGACTCTTTTCCAACTGCTGGAAATAGGCTGTATAATCCCGTCCGGTAAAGGCATTTTCACGACCGCCGTTTTCGGCAATAATTTTTGAGAACTCGCCGGGACCATGTTTTTTCGTGCCCTTGAACATCATGTGCTCCAGCACATGAGAAATTCCGGTGATGCCATCGTGCTCGTAGCTGGATCCTACCTTGTACCAGATCTGCGAGACTACGACCGGTGCGCGATGATCTTCCTTGACCAGCAGCTTGAGGCCGTTTTTGAGCGTGAATTCATGCACCGCGCTTTTGCTGTGCGCGCCACCCTCTGAGGCCAGCGCCACGGAAGAAATACCGGTAAAGATTAAAAGCCCCAGCATCATCGCCCGGAGCATAGTAATACATCGTTGCATCGTCATGGGTTCCCCATTTTGTGGTGAGTCCAGGTGCCTGCATAAGCCTGGGCGTGGTAGGATACCGTATTTCGGCATGTTGCCGACAGATAATACTGGCAGTCCCCGCTGCCTGCACTACGACCCCAAATAGCATGTTTAGTTTCAGAAAATCAAAAACCGCGGGCGACAATGAATCCGATAGCCATGCCACCGGTGCGGCAGCAGCACAACGTCCTGCTGCGGAAACTAAAAAGCCCGGCCTGATCGGTCGTCTCAGGCAAGGACTCTCACGCACCCGATCCAACCTTACCGAAGGTATCGCAACTCTGGCGCTGGGTCACAAGGCCATCGACGATGAGTTGCTGGAAGAGATTGAAACTCAACTGCTTACTGCCGATGTAGGGGTGGACGCTACCCGCCGGATTATCGACAGTCTGACCCGGCGGATCTCACGTAAGGAACTCAACGACGCTGACGCGCTGATGGGCGCACTGAAAGACGATATGGCGGCCATCCTGACTCCCTGCTCTCAGCCATGGCAGGCTGAAACCCCATCGGCCACCTACGTCATTCTCATGATCGGCATCAACGGTGCGGGCAAGACCACCACGATCGGCAAGCTGGCCAAATATCTGCAGGCCCAGGGCAAGTCCGTCATACTGGCGGCGGGTGACACCTTTCGCGCCGCCGCCGTGGAGCAGTTGCAGGCCTGGGGTGAACGCAACGATATCCCGGTCATCGCCCAGCAGAGTGGCGCCGACAGCGCCTCGGTGATCTACGATGCCCTGGCAGCCGCCCGGGCGCGGGGTATCGATGTGCTGATTGCTGATACCGCCGGGCGTTTGCACACCCAGAGCAACCTCATGGAAGAGCTGAAAAAAATTAAACGGGTTATGGCCAAGCTTGATCCCGAAGCACCGCACGAGGTCATGCTGATAGTCGATGCCGGCACCGGCCAGAACGCCCTTAACCAGGCCAGCGAATTTCATCAGGCGGTGGGACTCACCGGCATTAGCCTGACCAAGCTCGACGGCACGGCCAGGGGCGGGGTGATTTTTGCGATTGCCAACAAGTTGCAAATCCCCATTCGTTTTATTGGCGTTGGTGAAGGCATTGACGATCTGCGTCCCTTCGATGCCCGCGAGTTTGTCGGCGCGCTGTTCGGGGACGACTGAATGATCCGCTTCAGCCACGCCTGCAAACGTTACCCCGGGGGTTACGACGCCCTGAACCAGGTGAATTTCCACATGCCCCGGGGACAGATGGCGTTTTTAACCGGGCACTCCGGCGCGGGCAAGAGCACCCTGCTGAAACTGATCGCCCTGCTCGAACGCGCCAGCCGCGGACAGGTATTTGTCAACGGCCGGAATCTGGCTAAAATCAGCCGCAAGCGCATCCCCTTTTTCCGGCGCAACATCGGCATCATTTTTCAGGATCACCAGCTATTGTTCGACCGCACGGTATTCGATAACGTCGCCCTGCCGCTAATCATCGCGGGCTTGCCACAGCGGGATATCGGCAAACGGGTGCGTGCGGCACTGGACAAGGTCAG
>DRJN01000125.1 GCA_011052165.1 Gammaproteobacteria bacterium | reverse complement strand
TTGTCGCCGATGCGTTTCCGCCAGTGGCTCATGCCGGAGCGCTCGTGCGGCAACTGGTGTTGGAAAAATTCTTCGCCGGTGAAGTACTGGAAATAGGGATCGTTGACCCAGCGGTCCCAGACCTGCTCGTCGGATAGGGCGTAGGTGTGTTTCAACAAGAACATGCCGATCATGAACCGCACCGGCTCCGCCGGGCGGCCCTGGTCGGAAAAACACCCCGCCAGTTCCCCGTCTAGCCAGATCCAGTCGATCCTGTCCGCCAGAACGACAAGTTCGTGTTTCATGTTGATGATCTGATCGAGGCGCGCCCGGAAAAGATCGTCGTGGCGCGCTTTCGCTGGTTGTTTCGGTCGCATTTTATCCCCCGAATCATGAGCCATCAGGGAATCACATTTGGCCCGAAAAATGAATCCTAAATCGCAAGAAAATAACCGCCGGAACCACGCTTTCTTGCAAATTCCGTTACTTCAAATTGGCAAAAACAATACGTAAATCAATGGTGTTTGGGTTTTTAACAGGGGACTAAAAACCCAAGGACCGTCTCTTTTCGGTTTACAAACTCCCCGATCACCAGGGATCAAGATTATGTCAACTTGCGGTGGGCGCACCGCAGACTCTGGCATTCGGGGGAGGCAATATGGAAAACGGGGATGAACGAACAGGTGATGACAGTAGGCAAGGTCATCCATGCGGCTACGTCTATATAGCGCGTAACGAATTCCACGATGGGGATCTTCTGAAAATAGGAAAAACTAAACGCCATCCAAATGAACGCGCATCTGAACTCGGATCAAATACCGGGGTATTGGGTAAATTTAAAATTCTGCATTCCGTATATGTTGATAATTGTGATGAAGCCGAAAGGGAAGTGCATAAACGTCTAGAAACTTACAGGGTAAAAGCTAATAGGGAATTTTTTAAAATCCCCTTCAAAGACGCAGTTTCAGTTGTTCATGAAACTTGTTTGAAATTTATTATTACCTCTCCATTAGAACGGCCAGGGCCGTGGCATATTATCCAATCCAATAGAGATGATGCTAGAGCGCAGTTAAATGAGGCATATGAAACCCTGAGAATAAAGTGGGAGATATACTGGCAGCTTACCTAGTGGCCTGTGGGAAAGAAATTGTATTTCCTGGGGCACCCGGCCCATCGTTATAAAATGCATATGGTGCAATCAATCTATACGCTTTCCAACACCTCGGAATCCTGCCCATGTAGTTTGCCCTCAATGCGAAACGGCAATGTTGGTAATTTACAAAGAAATGGTCAATACGATCTTTTTTAAACGTATTTCTTAGGTGCCCCCAGGTGGATATGTGTCAATGACAATGAGAGTTGGTTGCCATCGTCGTGGAATTGAGGACTATCTAGAAATTGTCGTGTGATTAAGGAGTCGATATTGACAACCACACTTTGGATTATTGGTGTCTGGGTAGTGAGTACCATCGCTTGCATTGTATTTGAGCGCCTTGTCCAAGGAGCCAATATTTGGGACGCCAGTAAACCAATAACGTCTGTTGGCAAATATGGTTTTCTTTTCCTGTTTTCACCAATCGTCGTGACGTTCGGAGTATCTATCGCGGGATTTGAATATTCTCGGATTGGTTGGCGCAGGCTGATCGGCAAGCCCTTATGGCTTGATGATGACATTCTTGTTCGGCTGGTAAAACGCCGCCAAAAATACGATGAGAAAATAAAGGATGAGAAGATTGCAGGCTGGCCTGGGTGGCGTCTTTGGGATGAACCCGAATATTTAATTCACGATATTTCGAAGAAGTACCTAACCTTGGAATCTGAAGGTGTTAGCCAGCCACAAATTTTTCAGAAACTAGAATCGTTTCGAACCGAGTTTGGCATCGGGGAAATACCGTCATCGCCGACGCTTGCAGAGTATGTTAAATACCGCTTGGACATCGAAGCCCCGGAGTATGAGGCGTTCGGGGAGGAATTACTTCAGCAGCAGCTTAAAGACTGCAGGGCCCATGTTCTTTACCAGATAGATAAAACCGCCAAAGCAGAGGACTATCTTTCTCCTAATTTACTTGGGCGAAAGCTCTCCCTGGATGAGATTAAAAAGCTTGGTGTCGGCTCAAAATCAACCACGTTTTGCCGTGATATGTTTAACCTGAAATTTCGGATGTTGGATGATGATGAGGTGTGGACGTATGGCGGCTCCCCGACGCATGGCGTCGCGTTAGTGCGGGACGGTAAGCTTATTGATCATGTGATCACGGTGTGGACATGTGGGAGTGCCTGACCATGACGTGGTTCTATCGGCTTCTCAGCCAAATCAGCCAGCCGCACCGGATATTACAAGCTGATCATCATCAGCCTTAATATGCGATTGTATTTCAAGATGGCGAGCGGCGGCTAGTAAGCCGATATTTTGGGAGTGTTTCGATTGCGGCTAGGGGAGCACATTGCGCCAAAAGTGCACCAAAGCAGGGTTATGCTCCCCTTGGGCCTATTTTATGGAGCCCCTGTTAACAATTTCTCTGTATAATTACTTAGCTACGGAGGTACAGCATGGTTGATACTACAGGAAAGAAACAGCAACACGGTTTTCAACCGGGGCAATCAGGTAATCCCGCCGGGAGGCCCAAAGGTTCGCGCAACAAACTTGGCGAAAAGTTCCTCGCGGCTCTGTGTGATGATTTTGGTGAACACGGTGTCAACGCCGGAGCAAAATAGGGCCACCAAACCGGAGTAAAAAGGGGCCACTTTCCGAGACCCTGTACCCGGTGTTGCGGGTTGTCCCGGCAGT
>DRJN01000124.1 GCA_011052165.1 Gammaproteobacteria bacterium | reverse complement strand
TATTAATCGTTGCAACAGTATTTGCATCATAGCCCCCTCTCCCTCTGGGAGAGGGTTGGGGTGAGGGGATAAAATACATGCGAATACTGTTGCAACGATTGATATTTCGCTCACTCAGCATAGTTGAAACAACCGCGTTCCTTAATCATGCTGGCAACCTGCTCCGGCACGGCATCCTCCCAACCAGGAATATTCTGGCGGATCATGTGTAGAACTTCATCCGAATGAATTTTCAAGTAATCGCTATTGACACTGTTTAAGTCGCGCACAAAATTATTTTCAAGCAAATAGTCATACAGATGGTGAAGATGAGATTCAAGCTGTAATTCATTGATGCTTATTAATTTGCCGGTATCTTTATTGATTTCAGGGCAGACATAAAGCCGTAAATCATGTTTAAACAATCGTCCAAATGACTCAAGAATGCCGCCGGGCAAATTAACATAATATTTCTCATTAAATAAATCACGCAAAGAAGGCAGCCCCATCGCAATGGCGACCGGGTTTTTTGTATAGTTGAATAAATACTGCGCCAGCCTGAAGAATTCCCCGTAATTTGAAATTAATACATGTTTACCCATCGCGCAGAGAATATTAACCCGGGATAAAAAATCATCCGTATCAATATCACTTTGTTTGTTGCTTTCCAAATCACAGAGGGTCATTTCAGACAATACCAGCACTTCATCACTGCTGATATTTTGTTCCTCAGTAAAGCGATGTTGAGCACAGTCCAGCAGATTAAGCGTAAGTTTGGTGGGCGGGCGAAACCGGCTTCGTTCAACCAGTACCGATTTTCTCCATAATGCATCGGCTATTTGAACGATTTTCCCATCTGCGAAAAAAAGGGCGGCGTTTGACAGACCATGCTGAACCAAACGCAAGGCCATTAACCGGTTATCAACCTGTTCAAATGCCGGCCCGGAAAAATCAATCAAATCGATTTCGACGACTTCAGAAAATAATTGATCGACCAGGGAAAGAAGGAAAGCATCCATGTCCTGATTTAAATAAAGGGCGGCGTAAATAAGATTAATACCCAGAACGCCGAGCGTTTCCTGATCCTGAATATTGTTTTTGCCGTGCAAATTGACATGCAGAATAACCGTTGAGGGAGGTTCGTGAGCCTGGGCTTCAAAGCGCACGCCCAACCAGCCATGCCCATCCGTCTGGTGGGTAAAACTGCGTGCGGCGACCGTGTTGGCAAAAGAAAAAAAACAGCGCGTATCACTTCGAGACTCGTCGAGCCTTTCCAGCAACAGATTGAACTCGTGAGTCAGCATAGCCGAAATACGCTCACGACTCACATAACGCGGGCTTTTTCCGTAAATAGCATCTGAAAACTTCATATCGTAAGCGGACATGGTCTTGGCAATCGTTCCCGCTGCACCCCCCGCACGAAAAAACCATCGCGCCGTTTCCTGGCCCGCACCGATCTCGGCAATGGAGCCATATTTATCTGCATTGAGATTGATCGTTAACGCCTTTTGATGAGGCGTTTTGATATTATTTTTCATCATTTATTCACTTATAAAATTGGATGCTGGGGAAGACGTGTCAGGCGTTTTAGAAATATTAATCGTTGCATAAGTATTTTCACCATAGCCCCCTCTCCCTCCGGGAGAGGGTTGGGGTGAGGGGATAAAATGCATGAAAATACTTATGCAACGATTAATATCTCCGGATTTCTCTTCCATATCTGGCATCGGTGGACGCTATTAGTTCCCGAAGTCCGGAGATTGGCAGCCAGGACACAGATACCCCGTTTTGCCGCTGAACTTGCCTTTGACAATACTCATACCGCACTGATAGCAGGGCAGGCCCTCACGCCGGTAGACATGAAAGCGATAGTCTTCAAATGCCCAACCCGTTTTGCGTAACTTTTCTGCGCGTGTTATCAGGTTGGTGATGCCACCGGTTTTATAAGCCTGGCGGGTTAGTTTAAAGCACTTTTTTGCCAGCCGCTGACGTTTTCGCCGATCAAGATCGCCCAGGCGCATACTGGGGTGTATGCCACTGACATGTAATGCTTCGCAGCATAGATAATTTCCCATTCCCGAAATAAAATGCTGATCCTGTAACAGACCCATGAGGTTTCGACGCTGAAACCTCTCATCATCAAACCGTGAAACAACATCTTCAAGACGGGTATCCGGATCCAGCAATTCAAGTCCCAGCCTGTTCAGGTAAGGATGTTGATTGAGATCTGATGTCTTTATGACCTCAATCTCCGAAGCGCTGTAAAGCAGCGCCATCGTATCCCGGGTATGCAGCGCCAGACGCAAGGAACGGGAACTATCCGGATAATCCCCGGCAGGCAAAATCCACCAGCGGCCGTAAAGCTGGTTATGACTGTAAAGGGTCAGGCCGTTATTAAACCGGGTTAAGATCGCCTTACTGCGCGACCTTACATCCAATACTTTAGCGCCCGCCAGTTTGTCACTAAAACCTTGAAGATAACGGAAGGCAAAATAAACATGCTCCAGCGTCTGCCCCTTGATGGCGGCGGAAAGTTCATCCGCCGCACGTTTTATTTCAGGGCCTTCAGGCATCGATCTAAATCATCATAAAAAACCGCTTCAACCTTCCAGGCTGCGGCTGGCGATTTCATACACATCCTTCGACAATCCCTTATGTCCGGCAACCCGCTCAAGCTGTTCCCGCATCAGGATCTGACGCGCCGGATCAAAGCGCCGCCAGCGGCTCAGACTCTGTAGCAGACGCGCCGCAATCTGTGGATTGAGTTCATCCAGCGCCAATACCTGCTCCGCCAGGAAGCGGTAACCGCTGCCATCAGACAAATGAAAATTGACCGAATTGGCGGCGCAGAAACGGCCAATCAGACTGCGGGCCAGGTTGGGATTTTTGATCGAAAAAGCCGGATGCTGCATCAGCGCCCGCACCCGTTTCAATGCCCCGGCAAGGGATGAAGCGGCCTGAATCGCAAACCATTTTTCCACCACTTGCCGATCATGCTGCCACTTATTATAAAACGCATCCAGCACCTGCTGACGCTCAGGCATCGCGTGTTGATTAAAAATGGACAGGGCCGCCAGCACATCGGTCATGTTATCACCCTGTTGAAACTGGCGCAGACAACGTTGACGATGCTCGGCCTTGTTCTGATCCAGGCTATCCAGTTCCATAAGATAGGACAGACAAAGATTTTTCAGGCTGCGCTGTGCCATGTCCTGCGCGTTAAAATGATAGGCGATTTTTACATTGTTTTCTTCGTACACGCGCAGCCAGTCATCCGCCAGCGCTTCAGCCAGTTGTTGGCGCATAAATTGACGCACGCCATGAATGGCGTCCACATCGACTATTTCACACTGGTCCGCCAGATAGGATTCAGACGGCAGACTCAGGGCCTGGGCCACCAGCGCCTTGTCAAGCGTCCGGTTGTTGAGCGTTGAACGATAGGCCTCGATGAACATCGGCTCTAGTGGCAAAGCCTCGCCGGCACTATAGTCGTCTATCCGTTTCAGCATGATCTTGATAGCCAATTGCTGCCCCGCATCCCAACGATTGAATTCGTCCGTATCATGGGCAAACATAAAAGCCAGCGCCTCATCGCTGTGGGATAATGACATTTTCACCGGTGCGCTAAAGCCGCGCCCCAACGACAGCATCGGTTTTTCCTCTACTCCGCTAAAGCTCCAATGCTGTTCCGGCTTTGTCAGTGCCAGCATGTGCTCAGATTTCGCTATATTTGTATTTTCCTGTGTTGATAACAGTTCCTTTCCGTTGCTACCCAGTAAGCCTATGGCCAGAGGAATATGAAAAGGTTTTTTATCAACCTGCCCCGGCGTTGGCGGGCAATACTGACGAATGGTCAGCGAGTAGGTCCTGGCATCGGCATCATAGTTCTCATCTACCACCAGTTCAGGCGTGCCCGCCTGTGAATACCAATTTCTAAATTGAGCCAGCTCCACGTCATTGGCATCTTCCATGGCTTTAACAAAATCATCGGTCGTCACCGCCTGACCATCATGACGCGAAAAATAAAGATCGGTGCCCTTACGAAAGCCTTCCCGTCCGAGAATATGGCACAGCATGCGCACGACTTCAGCGCCCTTGTTATAAACCGTCACCGTATAAAAATTACTGATCTCGATATAATGATCAGGCCGGATAGGATGCGCCATGGGTCCGGAATCTTCGGCAAACTGATGCGCGCGTAAAACATTGACATCGTCGATACGCTGCACCGCAGGGGAATTAAGATCAGCGGAAAAATCCTGATCCCGGAACACGGTAAAGCCTTCTTTAAGACTGAGCTGAAACCAGTCGCGACAGGTAACCCGATTACCTGACCAGTTGTGAAAATACTCGTGCGCAATGATGCTCTGAATCCGGTAGTAGTCCTGATCGGTTGCCGTTTCCGGGCTGGCCAGCACACAGGATGCATTAAAGACATTCAGGCCCTTGTTTTCCATGGCTCCCATATTGAAATCATTGACCGCCACGATCATATAGATGTCCAGTTCATATTCTCTTCCATAGGTATCTTCATCCCATTTCATCGCCTGCTTCAATGACATCAGGGCGTGGTCGCACTTGTGGATATTCTCGGCTTCGGTGAAAAGTTGTAATTTAACCTCACGCCCGCTCATGGTCGTAAAGCTGTCCTCCTGGCAAGCCAGATCGCCTGCTACCAGGGCAAACAGATAACTGGGCTTGAGACTGGGATCCTGCCATTTCACCCAGTGACGACCATTATCCAGCTCGCCGGCCTCCAGTTTGTTACCGTTGGAAAGAAGAATGGGATATTTTTGTTTATCCGCCACCACGGTAACGGTATAACGCGACATTACATCCGGGCGGTCGGGGAAATAGGTAATCCGGCGGAAGCCTTGCGCCTCACACTGGGTACAGAACATGCCGCTGGACAGATACAGGCCTTCCAGCGCAGTATTGGCCTGCGGATTGATTTGGGTCTCCACCTCAAGATCAAAAGATTGCCCCGGATTTTCAATCACCAGTTGGTCATCATCCAGCGCATAGCGGTCCGGCGCCAATGTTTCACCATTGAGTTTCAAGACCTGCAATTCAAGATGACTGCCATCCAGTTTCAGCGGCGCCTGTGTTTTGGCCCCAGGCGCACGCCTGAACGCCAGTCGTGAATAAACCCGGGTGCGGGTTTCATGCAGTTCAAAACGCAGCTCGACGCTGTCAAGCTGATAGTCCGGCTTTTTATATTCACTCAGATAAATCATCTTTTCTGATGCTGGCTGTGATAATTTAGCGTCTGTTTTTTCTAACTCTGTCATTGATTAAAACCTTGTTCTAGTAATCGTTGCATAAGTATTTGCATGTATTTTATCCCCTCACCCCCACCCTCTCCCAGAGGGAGAGGGGGCTATGATGCAAATACTTATGCAACG
>DRJN01000123.1 GCA_011052165.1 Gammaproteobacteria bacterium | reverse complement strand
GACTATGACAACATATTAATATAATTGAATATGTTAAACATGTTAAACATGTTAACCGTAGGGCTACTAAAATTCGTTGACCTAGGTCAATTTTTTTGTCGAATCACCAGAAACTCCGCCACCGGGACAGGATAATAATACAGACAGGTGCCCGTGACGTGTTTCTGATGGACGTTAAATTATAAATTAATAGTCACGTCGTTATCATTCGGTAACGGGTCAGGGCGGGATAGACTTTCCAGTTCTGCAACCAGTCTTCAAATATATCGGCGCTCATGGGTCTGGATATAAAATAACCTTGTAGTTTATCACAGCGAAGAATCTCCAGCAAATCCAGAATCTGCTGATCTTCCACGCCCTCGGCTACCACGCTTAACCCAAGGTTATGGGACAGATCGATGATCGAACGCACGAGCACCGCATCATGGTCGTTCTTGCACATGTCAATGACGAAGGACTTGTCGATTTTCAGTTCATGGATGGGTAGCCTTTTCAGGTAGGAAAGAGAGGAAAAGCCGGTGCCGAAGTCATCTACTGCCAGCTTGATGCCCATATCGGCAAGCTGGTTCAGGGTTTCAATCGCATGGTCTGGATCGGCCATCATTACGCTTTCGGTGATCTCCAGTAGCAGATATTGCGGATCGATGGCGCAATCTTCAAACAGGTTCTTGATGTAGCCGGCCAGTCGGGGATCCTGCAAATCCCAGGTTGACAGGTTGACGGCAACGCTGAGTTCATGTCCCTGCTGAACCCAGTGGGCGCATTGTCGCATGGCGGCTTTGAGTACCCAGCGGGTGAGTTTATTTATCATCCCGGTCTGTTCGGCCAGCGGGATCAGTTCGGCCGGGGGAATAAAACCATGTTCGGGGTGTTGCCAGCGCAACAGGGCTTCCGCACCGATGACCCGGCCTGATTTGACATCGATCTTGGGCTGGTAATGCAGACTGAGTTTGTTTTGCTCCAGCGCATTATGAAAATCACTGACCAGGGTAAGACGATTAACGCTATTGGGGTCACGTTCCGGATCGTAGATCAGATAACCGCATGATCGTCGCTTACTTTCATACATGGCGACATCGGCGCAACGAATCAGCGTGTCGGGATCTTCACCGTGCAGGGGATACAGGGCAATCCCGATACTGCCGCCGATGTGTAATTGAAAACGGTCGATTTTTAGGGGTTCCTGCAGACTTTGCACAATTCGCTGTGCGACTTCTTCGGCATAATCAAGCGTCACGCCGGACAACAGCAGGGCAAATTCATCGCCGCCAAGACGGGCGACAAAATCGGTTTGCCGCAGGCAGGAAAGAAGGCGTCCGGATACTTCCTGCAGAACCCGGTCACCCAGCTGATGACCCAGGGTATCGTTGATTTCCTTGAAGCGATCCAGATCCAGCAACAGCATGGCAATGGATAATTTCCGCGAACGGATGCGGATGATTTCCTTTTCAATATGATTGATAAGCTGGACCCGGTTGGGCAGGCTGGTCAGGGCATCATGGGTCGCCTGGTATTTCAGTTGGCGTTGACGGTCACGAATTTTTTGGGAAGTCTCGGTAAAGGCCTGGATCAGATCGCGGGTTTCATCCAGTTGTGCGGAGGGCAGATTTTCAATACCGGCATCATCTTCCCAGATTTCGGATCGAAGCGCCCGGGTAACGATACTGACAGGTTGCAGAACTTTACGCTGTAGAATGTAATAACCGGCAAGAATCGTCAGCAGAAGCAGGGCGACCAGTCCCCAGAGCGCATAGGTGCCACTTCTGGCGACCTGGGTCAGGCTGTTGAGATCCTCTGAAAATGAGCGCTCAAGATGTTGGTCAAGCAGCAGCAGGTGATGCCAGATTTTGTCATATAAAGGTTCGACGGTGTTTTTTATAAAAGGGACGTCCGCACGCCATTCGCCGGATTCATGCGCGGCTTTCGTATTCTGATAAGCCGCCCACCACTTGTTGGCGGTGCGTTTCATCTTGATAAGCGACTGGCTGTCCTGTAATCCAAGCTGTCCCTGCTGTTTTTTCTTGTCCAGCATCCCCAGCAAATGCTGAATATGTTCGTACTGTATTTTAATATCACTTGCAAATGTCCGGATCCGGGATTTTGAGCTGCCAAAGTGGCCAAAATTACCCGTGAGAAGTAGCAGGTTGCGCCGGAAATGGTTGATCATACGTGCCCATTCGTATCGGCATGATTCGAAGAGCTCATGGACTTCACGTTGAGACGGATCCATGCTGGTGACGCGGGTTTCGTTCAGAGTCAGGCTTGCGGCAGTATAGAAATTTTGGTTGTTAACAAACATGACCTTTTGCAGAATAGCGGTAGCCGGGAACAGGCGATCAACATGGCTGCGTATTCCGGCCAGCTTATCCGATGCCTGCTTCAGCATACTGATATCGGTGTATAGCTGTTTTATCTCCTTCTTAAGCGCCACCCTGTGAATCCAGGATATTTTTTCCAGCATTGAGGTGTTGCGCAGGGCCGTATCAAAATAGCGGTTAAGTGTATGCTGGTACTTTTGCAGTGGAGTCAGCAGGAAAATGCTTTGCGTATCTTCAGCCTGCCTGATGGCATCATGGATTTTCCGGCTATATTCAATGACCTCATTTCGAATCTTGATGTTAACGTGACTTTTGGCTTCGGTACGGGAGAGGTAGAACTGGGCTGTTCCGGCGCCACCAAGAATAACGAGCGTCAGAATACCGGCCGTTGCAAGATAACGTCCGCGTAATGAGTTCAAAAACCCGGAATCTGGTTTAAATTTGAACAAGGGCATTCCATATACTATGTGAACCTGTCCGCTCAGGATATTAATCGTTGCATAAATATTTGCACTATAGCCCCCTCTCCCTCTGGGAGAGGGTGGGGTGAGGGGATAAAATACATGCAAATACTTATGCAACGATTAATACATTGATATCTGTTATTCATCGGCGACAAAACAGGGTTCTTTAACCCTGCGGGGATAATCATTTATTGTTGTCCAGAAAATTATCAGATACCAGACAATACCGGGGATAAGTTAGCGACTTTCTATCCTGGCCTTTTAAATGGGTTTTAATGCCCTTTATAAAAATCGGTGATGGCGTCCTGATAGTATTCTTCGATGCGCTGACGTTTGGTTTTCATCGTCGGGGTGAGCAGGCCGTTGTCGATGTTCCAGGATTCCAGTGTTGCTTTGATCGCATATAGCCGGGCATAGCCGGGAAAAGGGGCAAGTTTTGTACCGATACGTTCCAGTAGTGCCTGATGTATGTTTTC
>DRJN01000122.1 GCA_011052165.1 Gammaproteobacteria bacterium | reverse complement strand
TTCAATTTTTTCCCGCGTTTCATCGAACAGCCAGAGGCTAACCCGCTCTACCCGCAAAGTGCGGGCGACAACTTCTGTTGTGTACGCCAGTAATGCTTGCAGATGATCCAGGCCGTTGTAAGGACTCCGGGACAGTTGCAACAGCGCGCTCTGTTGCTCACGCAGGCGGGGATTGATAGTATCCAGATCGTCCCCTTGTGTGTGCTGTTCAGATCGCCGCTGGGCCACACCGGTAATCGAACGCTGATTACCCTTCTCATCGATATTCACCAGCAGCCTGAACAGGTACTCAACCGCACCCCCAGACGTGTGTATCCGGGCGCAGAACTCATTTACACCCCGGCGCAGGACATCATCCAGTGCCTGCTGAACAATGTCTTGATCGCCAGCCATGATCACATCCAGCAGCTTCCTGCCCACCAGATCCCCTGAAACCCGACCGGTCACATATTCAAATTCTGAATTCCATTGTAATAAACAGCCGTCACTATCAACCGAATAGTAGATTCCAGCACATTCTGGAAGAGTAGCATCAGCAATTTCAGGTAACTGCGGCATAAATGACTGCCTGTATCATTAATTATTTATGATTGAGCCATGAATGTGTCTGTCAACACAGATTTTAATCTTATCGGCAAAACATGAAAAATAATGAGGGATTTTAGGAAGATATCACCATGAGCCGCACAGCCCGTAACTGGACTTTCATAAAAGCAGGCGCGGAAAAGATAAAAACACTTATAAAAGAATGGCTTACAGTGAGAACTCGGGGTTTAGACATTGAAACGAAAATGCATGACATCGCCATCCTGGACGATGTAATCCTTGCCTTCCAGGCGCAACTTGCCCGCCTCTTTGGCGCTGGCCTCGCCCTGAAACTGAATGAAATCGTCGTAACGCATCACTTCGGCACGAATAAAGCCTTTCTGAAAATCGGTATGAATGACACCGGCCGCTTCCGGTGCTGTCGCACCGATTTTTACGGTCCAGGCGCGAACCTCCTTGACCCCGGCGGTAAAATAGGTCTGCAGGCTCAGCAGGCGATAACCGGCGCGGATCACGCGGTTCAGGCCCGGTTCGTCCAAGCCCATTTCATCCAGAAATTCCTTCAGATCCTCTTCTTCCAGCTCCACCATCTCAGCTTCAATCGCGGCGCAAACCGGCACCACCGGCGCACCCTCGGCTTCGGCAAACTTGAGCACCTGATCCAGCAGGGGGTTATTTTCAAACCCGTCTTCGGCGACATTGGCAATATAGAGGGTCGGTTTGGCGGTGAGCAGAAACAGATCGCGAAGTTGCGCCATTTGATCGCCATCCAGTCCCAGCGTGCGCACCGGCCCACCCTGATCCAGGTGCGCCTTCACCAATTCCAGCAACGCCAATCTTGCGATCGCAACCTTGTCGCCGGAACGGGTCATTTTTGTGGCTTTAATAATCGCCTTGTCGACCGAATCCATATCCGCCAGCGCCAGTTCAGTATTGATGACCTCGATATCATCCGGCGGACTGATTTTACCCGCCACATGCACCACATCATCATCTTCGAAACAGCGCACCACCTGCGCGATAGCATCGGTTTCACGAATATTGGCCAGAAACTGGTTGCCCAGCCCCTCGCCCTTTGAGGCGCCCGCCACCAGCCCGGCGATGTCAACGAACTCCATGGTCGTCGGCAACACCCGCTCGGGATTGACAATTTTCGCCAGCGCATCCAGACGCGAGTCCGGCATGGGCACGATGCCCACGTTCGGCTCAATGGTGCAAAACGGGTAGTTTTCCGCCTGAATTCCGGCCCGGGTCAGGGCGTTGAAAAGGGTGGACTTGCCCACATTGGGCAGGCCTACAATGCCGCATTTAAATCCCATGTTTTTTAGTTCCGAGTAACGAGTGGTGAGGGCCAAGGAGATAAAAAATATCAGGCCGGTTACCGCTAAAAAATTTATATTTTAAACAAGTCACGATTAATTCTGTTCTCCCTTCGACTTCGCTTCCTTCGACAAGCTCAGGACGAACGGAAATAATGAAGCCTTCTCAATATTTTCTGTTAAATACGAAATTAATTAAGCTTTAAGCTTTCTCAATATTTTCTGTTAAATACGAAATTAATTAAGCTTTAAGCTTTCTCAATATTTTCTGTTAAATACGGAATTAATTAAGCTTTAAGCTTTCTCAATATTTTCTGTTAAATTTGGCAACGCAGCACACGAATCGAGTATCGAAACGAGACAGGCCGGTTTTCCTGGCCCCACGGGCTACCAGTTCCTAGCCACTGTGTAACTCATTCATCGCCTTCTGCAGTTCGCCTTCCACCACCAACGGCAATACCGTCAGTGCACGCTCGATGGCGCGATCAATTTCGATTTTGTCGTCGGTGGTGGTTTTTTTCAGCACATGAGCATGCACCTTGCGTTTGTCGCCGGGATGACCGATCCCCAGACGCAGGCGTAGAAAACCGTTGCCTCCCAGGCGGCTGATAATGTCGCGCAGGCCATTGTGGCCACCGTGGCCGCCACCCTGTTTAAGACGAGCCACGCCTGGCGCCAGATCCAGATCGTCATGCACGACCAGAATATGCTCTACTCCGATCCTGTAAAATTGCGCCAGGGCGAGTACGGCCTGTCCGCTATTGTTCATGAAGGTATCGGGTTTCAGGAGCCAGACATCCTGCCCGGCCAGATGCAGGCGGGCCAGCTCACCGTGGAATTTTTTCTCTGCATGAAAAGGGGGCAATGGCTTCAGCGCATCCAGAAACCAGAAACCGGCGTTGTGCCGCGTATGTTCATATTCCGGACCTGGATTTCCCAGTCCGACAATCATGTGCACACGCGCAGACAAGGCCGGTCTCCGTTACGGGAAAAACCTACTCTTCGCCACCTTCTGCTACTTCGCCTTCCGCGGCTTCACCTTCCTCAACATCAGCATCCTTCGCACCACGCGCCATGTGGATGCTGACAATCGCCGGATTATGGCCTTCACCATGCGTCAGTTCAACGGCTTCGACACTGTCAGGCAAGGAAATTTCAGCCAGATGAATAGACGCATCCAGTTCCAGTGCGCCCAGATCCACTTCGACGTACTCAGGCAGATTTTTTGGCAAACAGGCAATTTCGATTTCAGTCTGGCTATGGCTAACCAGTCCGCCCTCTTTCACACCCGGCGCATGCTCTTCATTGATGAAGTGCAATGGCACATGGACGCGAATTTCCTCATTGGCGCTGACACGTTGCAAATCCATGTGCATAATCACCGGCTTGCTGGGGTGGCGCTGTAGATCCTTAAGAATAGCCTGCTCTTCGTCCTGGCCCAGTTTAACGGTAAGAATGTGGGAATAGAACGCTTCGTTGTCCAGCGAATGGACAAGCTGGTTATGCTTTAAGGAAATGGAAACAGGATCTTTTCCCGCCCCATAGACGATAGCAGGAACCCTGCCCGTGCGGCGCAGGCGGCGGCTCGCACCTTTCCCCCGATCCGCACGTGGCTCTGCTTCCAGAACAAAATTATTACTCATTGGTATCTCTCCTGATAAATAAAACAAACGCCCTTTTGCAACAGGCAAAAGGGCATACCCCTCTCCGCGACCAGAGAGGGGATCGGTGCTGACCGGGTAAGGGCCGGCTCAACTAGCGCCCTGCCTGCCGGAATTAATCGACAAACAGGGAGCTGACTGATTCTTCATTACTGATTCGGCGCATGGTTTCCGCCAGCAACTCAGCAATACTCAATTGGCGGATTCGCTCGCAATCGCGCGCAGCCGGCAACAAAGGAATGGTGTCGGTCACCACCAGTTCATCCAGTTGCGAAGCATTGATATTGTCCACCGCCGGCCCCGACAGCACCGGATGCGTACAGTAGGCCACCACGTATGAGGCGCCATGCTCTTTTAGCGCCCGGGCCGCCTGACACAGGGTACCGGCGGTATCCACCAGATCATCGACAATCACACAGGTGCGATCTTTCACGTCACCGATGATATTCATGACTCTGGCCTCGTTAGGTCGCGGCCGGCGTTTGTCGATAATAGCCAGATCCGCATCATCCAGACGTTTCGCCAATGCCCGGGCGCGCACCACGCCGCCCACATCCGGCGACACAACCATTAAATTAGAATATTTCTGCCGCCAGATATCCCCCAGCAGAATCGGCGAGGCATACACGTTATCTACCGGAATATCGAAAAAACCCTGGATCTGATCGGCATGCAGATCCACGGTCAACACCCGATCCGTTCCCGCCACGCCGATCATGTCCGCTACCAGCTTGGCGGTAATCGGCACGCGCGCCGAGCGGGGACGACGATCCTGGCGGGCATAACCAAAATAGGGGATCACGGCCGTCACCCGTGCGGCGGATGACCGGCGCATGGTATCCACCATGACCATCAATTCCATCAGATTGTCATTGGTTGGCTCACAGGTCGGCTGGACGATAAATACATCACGACCACGGACATTTTCCATCACCTCGATCATGACTTCGCCGTCGCTGAACTTGCCGACCAGCGCCTTGCCCAGAGGCATGTTCAAGCGCGCGGCAATGTCCTGGGCCAGTCTCGGATTGGAATTTCCCGCAAATACCATCATGCTGTCGACCACGCTTTCCCCCGTACGAGTTGCAACTGAATACACGTTAACAGATACCCGCAAAATGCCGCGACTTCAATATGGCTGGCCCTGGAGGACTCGAACCTCCAATGACAGGATCAAAACCTGTAGTGTTACCATTACACCAAGGGCCACTATTCTTTCTCCGCCGGAAAGCTGAATCGGTCTGGCACATCAATCCGACCTCGCAAATGAACCCAGACAAGCCTTCAGGGGCGACTGATTCATGCCTTGCGCCACAAACCCTCGCCAGTGTGAACTCAAATCCGCATAGGCCGCATGCGCGAGTAACTCCGAATCAAATGCCGCAAACACACATGCCCCCGTCCCAGTCATTCTTGCTGGCGCATAGGCCTCAAGCGCGACCAGAGCGGCATCCACCTCGGGATACTGCGCTCGTACCCGCGATTCACATACGTTGTGTACGGTCACGCCAGCAAGAAAGTCGGGTATTGTAATCGCTGGACAATCACGCCGCAATTGCGGATCGGCAAAAACCTTGGCTGTAGAGACGCTTATTGGCGGGATCAGCACCACAAACCAGGGCTGAGATAGGTCTACCGGGGTCAGAGCCTCACCCCCCCCTTGTGCCCAGGCAGCCTGTCCCCGAACAAAAACCGGCACATCCGCCCCCAGTTTCAAACCCAGCTCCGCC
>DRJN01000121.1 GCA_011052165.1 Gammaproteobacteria bacterium | reverse complement strand
TTGTAATGGCATGCCGCCCGACAAGAAGTATTAATTGTTTCAACAGTATTTGCATCATAGCCCCCTCTCCCTCTGGGAGAGGGTTGGGGTGAGGGGATAAAATACATGCGAATACTGTTGCAACGATTGATAGTAACAAAAACCCAGTTAACTTTTCTGTCTTGCTGTTAAATTATCCCAAATAAACCAAAGGTTGTTTATTGGTGTCGAATCGATCTTGTTAGCAAAGACAGGCCATATGTAAAGAAAATGTAAAAAAACCTCAAGTTTTGTAATGCACTGACGAAATATAAGCATAAGAATGTGTAATCAAAAAATTTCGGGAACCTGAATAATGAATGATGTTAAAAGAAAATACCTCTGTTTAGCCCTGGTTCTGGCAGCATTAAACATTTTGCCGGCAACGGTTACCCATGCCGCCACACGACATGCGAACGGTGGTCATGCCGTTCACTGGGGCTATACGGGTTCGGTGGGTCCGGATAAATGGGGCCACATCTCAAATGAGTTCGTTCTGTGTGGTAGCGGCAAACGCCAGTCACCAGTAAATATTCAGAGCCAGAAGCCTGCTGATTTGTATCCGCTGCGTTTTCAATATCAGTCCCTTCCTTTACGGATTATAAACAATGGTCATACACTCCAGGCCAACTATGATACGGTAAATAAAAACCAAAGTATTACTATCGGCGGCAAGCCCTATCGCATGCATACCAAGCCTGTCTATAACAGCACACTGATGTTGGGCGATGTGCCTTACAAGCTGCTTCAGTTCCATTTTCATGCGCCCAGCGAGCACGCCCGTGAGGGCGAGCGTTATGCCATGGAAGTGCATCTGGTGCACCAGAATGCCAAAGGTAACCTGGCGGTGGTTAGTGTGTTACTGAAACGAGGCAGGCTGAACCCCACTCTGCAAAAGGTGCTGGATAATGTTTCCGGCAGTATCAATGAAGTTAACGCCGTGCAGGATGTCAGTGTCAATGCCGCTGACCTGTTGCCACGGAATCATCAGGTATTTTATTACAGTGGTTCATTGACGACCCCGCCATGCAGCGAGAATGTCAACTGGTTTGTGATGAAGACGCCCATGGAAGTATCGGATAACCAGGTCAATCGGTTTACACAACTCATCGGAAGAAACGCCCGTCCTCTCCAGAGCATGCACTGGCGTTCCATGTTGGTCTCTGAGTAAAACCTGCTTATTATCCGGGAGATAATGATGAAAACGTTTCTAAAAAATCTATCGTTAAAGACTAAATTACTGGGTAATGCCGGTGTCCTGCTAACCCTGCTCATTATCAGTTCAGCTTACGCTATCTACTCCATGGGTAAGATAGGCAAAGAGCTGACCGTGATTGCCGAGCAGAATATTCCGCTCACGGAAAAACTCACAGCGATTACATCCCACCAACAGAAACAGGTTCTCCAGTTTGAACGCAGCCTGCATTACGGCGCTATTTTGCAACGGGAGGATACGGCTGCGGCGCGTTTTCGTAAAGCTGTAAAGATGTTTGATGAAGGTACCAGGCAGATCAATGCCGAGCTGGATGAAGCAAACACGTTGGTCGGGAAGGTGATGGAAAAGGCTGGCGGCGAGGAACTCAGGGAATTTAAGTCAGCGAGCAATGCGTTGAAAAACATCGGGCAGAAACACCAGGCATATGTTGAACATGCCCATAGCATATTCGTTGCGTTGGCGCAGGGAAAGAGGCATATTGCCGAACAATTGGCAGCGAAGGTGGAGCAAGAGGAAGGATTGCTGGGTGAGGGGCTGGATTCCCTGTTAAATAAAGTTGGAAAATTTACCGAGGCAAGCACTCAGAGTGCCGAGAATCATGAACTCGTCGCCACTTCCATGCTCAGCATTATCGCAGTGGTGAGCGTCATTTTTGGGATCATGGTGAGCTGGTTTATCACCAACTTTATCGTCAGGGCAATTCGTAAGGCGATTGTGACTGCATCAGGCGATCTCACCCAGTCTATCGAGGTGGACAGCACGGATGAGATAGGTGAGTTGCTCACCGCAATGGGTGGTATGCGCCAGAAACTGCTGGATATGCTCTCTCAGATTTCGGGCACCACCGCGCAGTTATCCACGGCCTCGGAAGAAATGTCGGCGGTCACCAGTCAGAGCAGTGACATTATCCAGCAACAGCGATCCGAGACCGAACAGGTTGCCACGGCTATGAATGAAATGACCGCGACAGTGCAGGAAGTCGCGGGGAATATCAGCGATACGGCCAGTGCAGCAACTGAAGCGACTGAACATACGGAGAATGGCAGCCGGGTAGTGGGAGAGGCTGTTGATCAAATCAACAAACTGGCGGAACAGATCGAACATGCCTCGCAGACCATTCACGAACTGGAACAGCACAGTGAAGCAATCAATTCGGTGATGGATGTGATTAAGGGCATTGCTGAACAAACCAACCTGCTGGCTTTGAATGCCGCTATTGAGGCGGCCCGGGCCGGTGAGCAGGGACGCGGTTTTGCGGTAGTCGCCGATGAAGTGCGCACCCTTGCGGGCCGCACGCAGGAATCAACGGAAGAGATCAATCAGATGATTGAGAAACTTCAGACCGGCTCCCGTCAGGCGGTAGAGGTAATGGAGCAGAGTCGGGAACAGGCACAGTCTGCCGTTGAACATGCCGCCGAATCCGGCGCTGCCTTCTCGACTATCGCCGAGGCCGTGACACGCATAAACAGCATGAGCATCCAGATTTCCAGTGCAGCGGAAGAACAGGGTGCAGTATCGGAGGAAATCAACCAAAATATCGTGCGGATCAATGATATGGCGAATCAAACCGCCGCCGGTGCGGAACAAACCTCAGTGGCCAGCCGGGATCTGGCGCGCATGGCCACCGAACTTCAGGGGATCGTTTCCCAGTTTTCCGTTTAGTACCTTAGAAATGATTTTCTGTGCATTTTGCAGAAAATTATTTCGTGAAGGTACTTATCTTGTGGTTTATCCAGGTTAGGGGGATTCCTTATCATCCTGCGCATTGTTTTTCGCCAGGCGGTTATTCACCGATGAGTTCCACCTTGATGAACATCCGTTGCGCGCCTTCCTGCTTGCGGTGGGTACTGTAGTCATAGCCTTTTATTGATTCTTTCTGTCGCGGTTGAGTCCC
>DRJN01000120.1 GCA_011052165.1 Gammaproteobacteria bacterium | reverse complement strand
CCCACCCTCGTCGCTCTCGCCCATCCATGGGCTTCGCAACATAAGGTCATCCATGACCCAATCCCAGAGGGAGAGGGGGCTATGGTGCAAATACTGTTGCAACGATTAATATTGTTCAAAACAATGATAAATGAGTGATGGCCACACATCGATTTATGCGCAGTCCGGAGCCTTTATTGAACAGCAATATAAAATTCTGTTCTGACACAAAAAAAACGGCATGAGGTCGAAACCTTATGCCGCTCAATTTTTCCTTTTCATGCGTAATGACTCAGGCCTTGATTTCAACCGCCACCATACTCTTGTTTACCCGTTCGCGCATTTCCTTGCCCGGTTTGAAATGCGGAACATACTTTGCATCAAGAATGACAGAATCACCGGTTTTTGGATTGCGCCCGGTACGCGGTGGACGGTAGTGCAGCGAGAAACTTCCAAAACCACGAATCTCAATCCGTTCACCATTCGCAAGGTTGGTGCCCATATGTTCTATCATAGTTTTCACTGCCAGTTCTACATCCCTGTAGGCCAGCTGGGGCTGTTTTTTCGCCAGAATTTCAATTAACTCTGATTTTGTCATCACCCATCCTTTGTCCAGACTGCAAATTACTCGTTGTAATTTTCGACTGCTAAACTGATTCAGTCATTCGAATCCATTTGTTCCTTCAGCAAATCACCGAGAGTGGTCGCCACAGGTGCGGCATCACGATTGTAATCGCTAATGGCTTCCTTTTCTTCATCGTTGTCTTTCGCCTTAATAGAGAGATTAACGATGCGGTTCTTGCGATCGATACCCACAAACTTGGCTTCGATTTTATCTCCCACATTCAGCACCGTACGCGCATCTTCGACACGTTCCTGTGATAGCTCGGAAGCACGCAAATAGCCTTCGACACCCTCTTCGAGTTCAAGCACGGCGCCCTTGGCATCGACTTCGATGATCTTCGCCTTGACGATGCTGCCCCTGGAATGTTCCGCCACAAAGTTGGATACCGGATCTTTTTCCAACTGTTTGATGCCCAGTGAAATACGTTCACGTTCAGGGTCAACCGACAGTACGACCGCTTCTATCTCGTCACCCTTCTTGAAATTACGCACGGCTTCTTCGCCTGGGATGTTCCAGGAAATATCAGAAATATGCACCAGGCCGTCGATACCACCATCCATGCCGATGAAAATACCAAAATCGGTAATCGACTTGATGACGCCACTAACCTTGTCATTCTTGTTGTGCGTGGCGCCAAAGTGTTCCCAGGGATTGGCGGCGCACTGCTTCATGCCCAGTGAAATACGGCGGCGCTCTTCATCAATATCCAGAACCACCACTTCGACTTCCTGGCCCAGTTGCACGACCTTGCTGGGATGAATGTTCTTGTTGGTCCAGTCCATTTCAGACACATGCACCAAGCCTTCCACACCTTCTTCCAGTTCAACGAAGCAACCGTAATCAGCGATATTGGTGACCTTGCCCATCAGCCGGGTGTGCTCAGGATAACGGCGTGCAATATTGACCCAGGGATCTTCCCCCATCTGTTTAAGACCCAGCGACACGCGCATGCGTTCACGATCAAACTTGAGCACTTTCACATCAATTTCATCGCCAACTTCTACAATTTCACCCGGATGCTTGACACGCTTCCAGGCCATATCGGTAATATGCAGCAGACCATCAACGCCCCCCAGATCGACGAATGCGCCATAGTCGGTCAAATTCTTGACCACACCCTTGATAACGCTGCCTTCCTGCATGTTTTCCAGCAGGGTTTCACGCTCGGCGCTGCCTTCGGCTTCAACGACAGCACGGCGGGAAACCACGACGTTGTTGCGTGGCTGATCCAGTTTGATAACCTTGAATTCCAGATCCTTGCCTTCGAGGTAGCTGGTATCGCGAACAGGCCGTACATCCACCAGAGAACCCGGCAGAAATGCGCGGATTTCACCCAGTTCAACGGTAAAGCCGCCTTTGACTTTATCGGTAATGATGCCCGTAACCGTTTCACCCGCTTCGAAAGCGGCTTCCAGTTTTTTCCAGGTCTCTGCACGCTTGGCTTTTTCGCGTGACAGCCGGGTCTCACCAAATCCATCTTCAACCGTATCCAGCGCGACTTCCACGATGTCACCCACATTGACATCAACCTCACCCGCTTCGTTAGCAAACTGAGTGATCGGAATCACACCCTCGGATTTCAATCCAGCATTAACAATAACGAAGTCATCGTTAATCTGAACAATAGTACCGGGAATAATGGAGCCGGGACGCATCTGCGTTTTGGCAAGACTTTCTTCAAATAATTCTGCAAAGCTTTCGCTCATTTTCTCATATCGCCTCAGGTTGAAACGTCCAACCTGCGTTACTGCGGTAAAACCGCGGGTTAGTTAAATTAAGTCCACAATCCCGATACCGGGCACAAATTGTGAACCCCCATTACATCTACTTTTAGTTCCGCTATTACGCCATAGCCAAACCACTAAAGCATCACATCTGACTGATAGCCGAATCCATTCAGGCAAGGCCTTGCCGGCACAGCCGGAGGACTCTTTCTAGCACCTCGCCGATCGCCATCGAGGTGGTATCAAGCACCACGGCGTTTTCCGCCGGTTTCAACGGGGCCACCTTTCGCTGGCTGTCACGCGCGTCACGCTCGGCTATCTCCTCCAAGAGGTCGGGTAGGTTAGCATCGATTCCCTTGTCTATCAACTGTTTATAGCGTCTTTGCGCCCGTTCTTCTACGCTTGCGGTCAAAAATATTTTCACTTTCGCCTCGGGGAAAACCACCGTTCCCATATCCCGGCCATCCGCCACCAGGCCCGGTTTCCGCCAGAAATCACGCTGGCGCTGAAGTAGCGCCGTCCGGACTGCCGGCAAAGCAGCCACTTTCGAGGCGGCATTGCCGCAGGTTTCACTGCGAATAGCGTCACCCACGGCCTCACCTTCCAACAGAGTCAGGGGGTCGCTGCCTGTTTCCGGCAGATCAAACCGCACATCCAGCGTTGTGGCATATTCTGCCAGCGCATTTTCGTCGTCCAGCGGAATATGGCGGCGTTGCGCCCCCAGCGCTACCAGCCGGTACAGCGCACCACTATCGAGCAGATGCCAGCCCAGTTGCTGCGCCACCCGAGCGCTGATGG
>DRJN01000119.1 GCA_011052165.1 Gammaproteobacteria bacterium | reverse complement strand
TGCCCTCGTATCACGTTGCCATCAAGCACCGGCGAGGCATTACCGTACAGGGAAATACCGTGTGAACTGCCGTCACTAATGACACTGTCCTTGATCGTGACGCTGGTCTGGTACTGGTACACACTGCCCTGGTTACCCCTACCGGCATAGCGGACCTCGACCTGCTCCAGACGTGTCAGAAAACCGATCACCGAGCTATTGAACGTGATGCGCTGCCAGTCTCCCGGTACACCACGGCTGGGTCCGTCACCGTTGCTGTCGCCACCGGCACTGTCGTCACGGTACGACGTGAAGATAATCCGGTTGCCCGGGACACCGACCGCCTGCAAGGCGCCGCTGATCGACAGCTGGCTATCCCCGCTGAACTTCCAGATCACACCCGGTGCAATCTCAAGCTTGCTGCCGGCACCGACTGTCGAGATGCCACTCACTTGGTAGTACATCATGCCGTTGGCCGGCAATGTCAGATCACGACTGCGGGTATCGCCCAGGATATCCAGCCGGTTGTTGGTGTTCGGCATCAGGGTGTTGCCGTCGGCCTGTTGCGGAATCGCCGAGAACGCCAGACGCGCCGGCCGGTTGTTACCGGTCAAGGTGTTGTTGGTGAACGACGCTATCGAGGCCGCACTGCTGTAATACAGCCCATATCCGCCGTTACCCGTGATGGTGTTGTCGTCGAGCCGCGCGATCGAACCGTAGGGTACATAAATACCCGTAGCACTGTTGTCGGTGATCCGGTTGTTCTGAATCACCGTACCCCAGCTGTTGTAGATCTCGATACCATGACTGGCATGGTTGGTGATCAAGTTCCCAACTACAGAGGGCGATGCATTATTGGCATAGATACCCCGGCCCGCGCCCTCGCGAATCTCGCTGTCACGCACCTCGATGTTGGCACCATTGTTGACATACAGGCTCGCGCTACTGCCACCGCTGTAGCGCACGACGGTGTGCACAAGCCTGGAACCACTGGCTCCGCCGCCACCGAACTCCAGGTTATACCAGTAGCCCGGCGTACCCACGGTGGCCGACCCATCACCGTTGTTGTCGCCGCCGTAGCTGTCATCGGTGTAGGCGGTGAACACCACCGGCATACCCGCTATACCTTCAGCCAGCAGGGTGCCGTCGATATACATCTGCGTGTTGGCATTGAACTTGACCACCACGCCCGGCTTGATGGTCAGCCGCACCCCGCCGCTGAGCGTAATGTTGCCGGTAACACGGTAAACGCCTGCCGCCCAGGTGGTATCGGTGCCGATCGCACCGGACACGTTGGTCACCGCCGTCGCACTGGGGGTGGCATCGACCAGCACGCCGGCACTCAGGTTCGCCGGCGCGGCCGCATCCCGGGTGCGTACACGGAACTTGTACGTTGTACCGTTGCTTAAGCCCTGTACCAGATAACTGCGCGCGGCTTTACCCAGACTGAGGCTGCCAGCGTCGTTGAACGTCGGCCCGGCACTGCCCCAGGTCGCACCGCCGTCGGTGGATACATCCAGCCGCTGGTCGACCAGATCCCGGGCACTGTCAACACTGGGCGTCCAGCTCAGGTAGACGAAGCCATTACCCGGCGTACCGCTGAGACCGGTCACATCTTCCGGTGCAGTGGTATCGGATACCGCCGTGTTATCAATCGCCGCAATCGCCTCGCTGACCGCCGACTCGCTGCGGTTACCGGCCTGATCCAGGGTAATGACCCGATACTCATACAGGGTGCCGGTCACGGCACTGCTATCGATAAACTGACCCACACCGGCTGCAACGTTGCCAACCGAAGCAAAGCTTCCGCCCACAGTACGGCGTTCCACCGCATAGCCGCTGACGTCGTTGGCGCCTGTGCCGTCATCCGCCGACAGCGACCAGGTAACAGTCAGACTGCCGCCGTTATCCGCCGGCGTATCAAACACTGCCGTCTGGGTGATGGCCACCGGGGGGGTCTGATTCACCACCACGTTGACACTGGCTGCCGTCACGGTGAGATTACCGGCTTGATCCCGCGCGCGGACCGACAGGGTATAACCGCCGTCGGCCGGCAAGACCCAACGATGCTGCCAGCTACCATTACTGTACAGCTGGGTGACGGGATACCATACCGGACCGCTGCCCGCATCGATCCCAAGTTCGACCGCCTGTACGCCGCTGCCGCTGGCATCGTCCACCGTACCGGTGATGACGACCACACCACCGGTCAGATGATCACCTGCTGCGGGCGAGGTAATGCCGGTCGTCGGGGCCACGCTATCCGTAGCGGTGTTGCGTTCAACCAGCCAGACCTGCGATACCGTGGCCCGGTAACCGTTCTCGCGAATCAGGTTCAACCGCAACTGGCTGTTACTGTGTGCCGATGGCGGCAGACCATAGCGGTACAGCACCGGCGCCGAACGCGGGATCACCTGGCTGGCGTGGATCGGCGCTTCGTTGACATCGGTCATACGCTGAACCGTGCTGCCAATGCCGGAGGTGTTATCCGGGTTGTAATAGGTCACCAGCACATCAAAGGCCGTGCCGGCGGCCACCGACGGGTAATCCAGTATCACGCGGTCCAGGTCGTACAGCATCTGTTGTGCTGCACTGCTGCCCCACTCATCGGTGGAGGTGCCTTGCGTGATGGCCGGCCCGGCCACGGTGCCTTCGCTGAGGTTAGGTCCCGCATCGAAGTAGTTAAACTCGGAGCCATCGGTGCGAAAATCACTCAGAAATCCGCTGACGGTGACGTTAGCCGTGGCCTCGTCGCCCGCACC
>DRJN01000118.1 GCA_011052165.1 Gammaproteobacteria bacterium | reverse complement strand
GCGGCCATCACCCAACAAATTGCCGGAATAGAAAGAACATTATTAGGCACCGAAGTTACAAACATTTCAAATCATAGATCTAAATTTATTGATGCTATCGATCTAATTATTTCAGGCATCTAACAGCGGGGAATGACACTCAAAGAGATCCCATAATCAGTTCCCCCACTCGGCCAGAAATCGCTCGAACTGCTCAATGGGAACTGGTTTGCTGATCAAAAACCCCTGCGCCATATCACAGCCCATTTCAAGCAAACGCTGACAGGTCTTTTCCGATTCCACCCCTTCCGCCACCACTGACAGGCCAAGATTGTGCGCCAATTCAATAGTTGAATGCACGATGACTTCATCATCGACACTCTTATCCATATCCATAATAAAACTGCAATCAATTTTCAGTTCGCTTACCGGCAGTTTCTTCAACCGTCCCAGCGAAGAATAACCCGTACCAAAATCATCAATCGAGAGTGTGATGCCCAGTTGACAAATGTAGCCCAGGGTTTCACAAAGCCGGTCATATTCGGACAGAAACAGGTTTTCGGTAATCTCAAACTGCAAGTTGCCGCCGCTATCCGCGATAGAATCAAGACCTTCAAGATAAATCATGAAATCCGGATTCATCAGGGTCTGGGTTGATATATTGACGGCGATGCGAATGTCCCGTTGCTGGCTTTGCCATAGCCTGATTTGTTCAATCGCGGTTTCAATGACCCAATGAGTATAACGATCGATCATGCCCGTCTGTTCCAGCACACGAATAAACATAGTGGAGGATACAAAACCCCGCTGTGGATGTTGCCAGCGCCCCAGCGCCTCGACACTGTCAATGCGGTTATTCCGTAGATTCACCTTAGGCTGGTAATATAACTCAAACTCCTGCTGTTCCAGCGCTTTGCGCAAATCCGCCGTCATCATCAGCATACCGGGAGAGGAATGATCGGCAACCGGATCATACAGGCTCACGCCCCGCTTTCCGGTCTTGGCCCTGAACATGGCCAGATCCGTGTGCCGCAACAGCGTGCTGATATCCGCACCATGCTCAGGAAAAAGACTCACGCCGATGCTGGCGCTGACGGCAATCGTCATACTGTCAATATCAAACGGCGCATCCAGCTGCTGCAGCAAATGACCGGCGTGGCGAAGACTCTGTGCACGATCCACGTCCGGCAAAAGCAGCGCAAATTCATCCCCACCCAGGCGGCTGAGTATGTTGTTTCCACCAAGATAGGCCAGAAAACGGCGAGCGACATTCTTTAACACCTGATCGCCGCGCTCATGCCCCAGGGTTTCATTGATTTCCTTGAAATTATTCAGATCAATGAGCAACAGACCGAAGCGCTGCCCCTGAGCCTGTGCAAGCGCAAGATGCTGGGTAAAACGATCACGGAACAGGGAGCGGTTAGGCAACCCTGTGACCGTATCATAAAGTGACAGGTATTCCAGCTCACGGTTGCTTTCACTCAACTGGCGATTCAGCCGTTGCAATTGTATCTGGTAATCTTCTGTCAGTTGCCTGACCTCTTCCATTTTCTGTACCGCCATGGCATTTTCAATGGCAATGGAAACAATGCTGGCGAACATCGACAACATATTCAGATCGCGGCGATCGAACTCCTCTTCCCCGCGCTTATTGAAACCCGCAATGCCGCCGAGAAAATGCCTCTTTCCTTGCAATGGAATCAGAATAACCGAGCCGGCTTCCTTCTCCCAGTAATTGCGTTCCTCATCGCTCAGTTCATCCAGCACACCCCGCCACCAGGCTTTCTTGTGCCGCCAGACCCAGCCGCAAATACCAAAGTCGAGCGGCAGGGATTCGCCCACGATCTCTTTGGCATGGACACCGGCGCCCCCACGATAAGTATAGGTTTCACAGTTATCGTCCAAAATGGGGATCAGCAGGGTTTGCGCCTGCACCAGATCGCGCGCCCGCTCGGCGACAATCTGGAAAACACGCTCAAGATCCAGTTCACTGCCAATTTCGGAAAAGGTTTCCTGCAACAGCTCAATTTCAACTTCACGGTGATGTAGATCCTGTCTGAGATCCAGTTCATCCACCGTTTGAAACTGTTTACTCGCCATCTGTCTATGCCCTATCGATAAACATGGTAATCGACAAAGTGTAGTACAAATAGGGAAAATATTCTTCAGGAAAACAAAGGGATAAACAAAAAAGGGGCTTCTGGAAAAATTAAACCTGGCCCGGTTGGGAACGGGTTTTGTGCACCACAGGCACTTCCTTCGGTCGCCGACACGAGGAGCGAGGGTGCTGTCTGGGAGGGCATAGTGGGAATCAGGACCGGGGCAGGTTAATTCTCGCCAACGCCTGTAAAAAAGCAGCGTTTTCTTCGGCTGTACCGACGGTCACTCGCAGGCAGTCGCGCAACAGCGGCCCCGCTTTGTCCATGTTTTTTATCAGGATGCCTTCGGTTTTCAATCCTTCGAATACGCTGGCGGTCTTGCCCGCCGGTACCCGGAAAAGAATAAAATTGGCCTGGCTGGGGAAAACTCTCAGCGCATCCAGCGCCTGCATCCGGGCATAAAGTTTAGTCCGATCCTGCTTGATCTGTTGAGTCTGCGCAGCCAGCATGGCGGCATGTTGCAGGGCAAATCCGGCACTGAGCTGGGTCAGGATGTTAATATTATAGGGCAGGCGTACCTTGTCGAACTCATCCAGCCATTGCCGCGCACCGGCCAGCATGCCCAGACGCAGCCCGGCGAGTCCCATCTTCGAGACCGTGCGCATGAGTAAAAGATTCTCATACTCCCCCAGCAGGGGCATGAAGCTGTCCTCGGCAAAGGCATGGTAGGCCTCATCCACCACCACGATGCCCGGCGCTGCCTCAATAACCCGCAGCATGTCTGCCCGCTCAAACAGATTGCCGGTGGGGTTGTTGGGGTAGGCCAGAAATACCACGGCCGGTTGATGCTGTTCGATCGACGCCAGCACGGCTTCGGCATCCAGCGAAAAATCCTCTCGCAGGGGCACGCCGATATAGTCCATGCCGCAAAAGTCGGCAATCATGCGGTACATGACAAAGCCTGGATCGACCGACAACACGCTACGGCCTTCGCCGCTCACAGCCATGATGATCATCTGGATGATTTCAT
Organism: Gammaproteobacteria bacterium; assembly: GCA_011052165.1. GTDB lineage: Bacteria > Pseudomonadota > Gammaproteobacteria > UBA6429 > Thiohalophilaceae > JAADGZ01. Next base: position 4,392 of record DRJN01000118.1, on the reverse strand, counting down.
CGGAGCCGTTGCCCAGCAGCATGGCCGCATCAGCCGGCACCGCCATAACTTCGCGCAGGCGATCTTTAAGCCGCCGGGCATGGGGATCGGGATAGCGGTTCAGCTCGGCACTGCGTAATAATTCCAGCCACTGATCGATTTTATCCTGCGGCCAGTGATAGGGGTTTTCCATCGCATCGAGTTTAATCAGACCTGAGGCATCCGGCACAGGGTAGGCCGACAGCTTGCGGATTTGGGGCCGAATCCAGCGGCTGACGATCTGCTCTTCAACGCAAAGAGGCGAAGATCGCAAAGGTTTAACTTGAATTTCTTTGCCTTCTTCGCGTCTTTGCGTCTTTGCGTTAATACTCTTTTTGCTCACAACACAAAATATCTCACTTCTTGATGCGGTATTCGGCCGAGCGGGCGTGGGCGGTGAGACTCTCGCCGCGAGCCAGTACCGAGGCCGTTTTGCCCAGCTCAGACGCACCCTCGGCTGAGCACATGATCAGGCTCGAACGTTTCTGAAAATCATAGACACCCAGAGGCGAACTGAAGCGGGCGGTGCGTGAAGTCGGCAACACATGGTTGGGTCCGGCGCAATAATCACCCAGCGCTTCGGCCGTGTAGCGGCCCATGAAAATAGCCCCGGCATGACGAACATTCTCCGCCAGCGCCTGCGGGTTTTCTACCGATAATTCCAGATGTTCGGGGGCAATGTAATTGGCTACCTCGATCGCTTCATCCAGATCCCGCACTTCGATCAACACGCCCCGCGCATTCAATGAGGCTTCGATAATTTTCCGGCGCTCCATTTCCGGCAGCAGCCTGTCGATGCTGGCTTTCACTCTTTGCAGGAAATCCGCATCCGGCGAGAGCAGAATGGACTGCGCGTCTTGATCATGTTCGGCCTGGGAAAACAGATCCATGGCGATCCAGTCGGGATCGGTTTTGCCATCACAGATCACCAGAATTTCAGACGGCCCGGCTATCATATCGATGCCCACCCGGCCAAAGACCATCGACTTGGCGGCGGCGACATAAATATTACCGGGGCCAACGATCTTGTCCACCTGCGGCACTGTTTCGGTACCATAGGCCAAGGCAGCAACTGCCTGCGCACCACCAATAGTGAATACACGGTTGACCCCGGCAATCGCCGCCGCCGCCAGCACCAGTTCGTTCACTTCGCCATCCGGCATCGGCACCACCATAATGATCTCGTCCACCCCGGCTACATGCGCCGGAATCGCATTCATCAACACGGATGATGGATAAGTCGCCTTGCCGCCCGGGACATACAGGCCCACGCGATCCAGTGCCGTTATCTGCTGACCCAGCAGGGTGCCGTCTTCTTCTGTATAGGACCAGGACTGCATTTTCTGATGCTGATGATAACTGCGCAGACGTTCGGCGGCGGTTTCCAGCGCCCTGCCCTGTTGCTGCGGAATATTTTCCAGCGCCGTCTCAAGTCGCGCCTGCGACAGTTCCAGCGCAGAAAAATCGTCTATCTGCATGCGATCAAAACGGTTGGTATATTCCAGCACCGCCGCATCGCCGCGACTGCGCACGGCATTGAGTATGTCTTTTACTGTGGCCTGCACCTTGTCATCGGCCACACTTTCCCAGGCCAGCATGGTTTCCAGCTCGGTATAAAAATCGGCAGAATCTGTATTAAGCTGTTTCATTTCTCGACTGCCTCGGCCATCAGATCAATAAACTGTTTGACCCGTTCATGTTTCATTTTCATCGATGCACGATTGACTATTAACCGCGAGCTGATGTCGGCGATGTGTTCTTTGGGTTCCAGCCCATTGGCGCGCAGGGTGTTGCCCGTATCCACCACATCCACAATACAGTCAGCCAGACCGGCAATCGGTGCCAGCTCCATTGACCCGTAGAGTTTGATCACCTCAACCTGGCGGCCTTTTTCAGCGAAATAACGCCGCGTGCAGTTCACAAACTTAGTGGCCACCCGAAGACGGCCCTTGACCGGTGGCGCGTCTCTGAAACCGGCGGTCATCAGCTTGCAGCGGGCGATCTTCAGATCCAGCGGTTCGTAGATCCCCTCGCCGCCGTGTTCCATCAGCACGTCCTTGCCCGCAATGCCCAGATCGGCCGCGCCGTATTGCACATAGGTCGGCACATCGGAAGCACGAATAATCACCAGTTTCACATCGTCCCGATTGGTATCCAGGATCAGCTTGCGCGTAGTGTCCAGATCATCCACAGGCTCGATACCCGCGTGTTTCAGCAGCGGCAGGGTTTCCTTGAAAATACGGCCTTTGGATAACGCGATAGTTAAATTATTATTCATGATTACAGGTTTATTATTTGTAGGTTGGGCTGAGCGATAGCGAAGCCCAACAATTTCAGGACACATATCTGTTGGGCTTCGCTATCGCTCATCCCAACCTACATTAAGAGGGTACCCGTCGAATTTGTGCGCCCAGTAGTTGCAACTTTTCTTCGATACATTCATAACCGCGATCGATGTGGTAAATGCGTTCTACTGCGGTTTCGCCGCTGGCAATCAGCCCGGCAATCACGAGGCTGGCCGAAGCCCGCAGATCGGTGGCCATGACCGGCGCGCCATTGAGTCCCTCCACGCCGGTGGCAAACGCGGTATTGCCTTTCAGGCTGATGTTGGCTCCCATGCGCTGCAACTCCTGCACATGCATGAAGCGATTTTCAAACACCGTTTCGGTAATCGCCGAGGAACCCGTAGCCAGTGCGTTCAGCACCGTGAACTGAGCCTGCATGTCGGTGGGAAAGGCCGGATAGGGGGCGGTGCGAATATCCACTGATTTGGGCCGTCGCCCATGCATGTCCAGGCTAATCCAGTCCGGGCCGATTTCAATATCCGCACCGGCTTCCTGCAACTTGGCCAGCACCGCATCGAGTAAGTCCGGGGCGGTGTCCTTAAGCTTGATCTTGCCGCCGGTAATCGCCGCTGCCACCAGGAAGGTGCCGGTTTCGATTCGATCCGGTAACACTTTATAATGAGTGCCGCCCAGGCGTTCCTCCCCTTCAATCTTGATGGTGCCAGTGCCGGCACCGGAAATTTTCGCGCCCATGCTGTTGAGGCAGTCGGCCAGATCCACTACCTCAGGCTCTCGCGCGGCATTTTCGATAATAGTGACGCCCTCGGCCAGCGTGGCCGCCATCATCAAATTCTCGGTACCGGTTACCGTCACCAGATCCATTACCAGCTTGGTCCCTTTCAGGCGCTGGCAGCGCGCCTTAATATAGCCGTTTTCAACGCTGATCTCCGCGCCCATGGCTTCCAGTCCGCGAATGTGCAGATCTACCGGCCGCGAGCCAATGGCACAACCACCGGGCAGCGAAACTTCGGCCTGGCCGTGGCGGGCCAGCAGCGGCCCCAGCACCAGGATCGAGGCGCGCATGGTCTTCACCAGTTCGTAAGGGGCGACCAGCTCCCTGATAGTTCGGGAATCCACCTCCACACTCATTTTCTCATTGATGGTGATCTGCACCCCCATGCGCCCCAGCAGCTCCATCGTGGTCGTGATGTCATGCAGGTGCGGGACGTTGCAGATGGTCACCGGCTCATCGGCCAGCAGGGTGGAAACGATAATCGGCAGGGCGGCGTTCTTGGCTCCTGAAATCCGGATCTCGCCCTGTAGCGGAATGCCGCCATGAATGAGCAGTTTGTCCATCAGGAGATTTGCAACTTACGGGCCGTGGCCCACTCATCCGGAGTATAGGTTTTAATCGACAGGGCGTGCATTTGACCACTGGTGATTCGGTCCGCCACGGTGGCATAAACCAGTTGCTGTTTTTTTACCGGGGAAAGACCGGCAAATACCTCACCGACAACGATGGTATCAAAGTGACTGCCATCCCCTGTTACGGTGATATCACAATCCGGCAGGCCGGCCTCGATGAGTTTTTTTACTTCTTCGGGATTCATTCACATACACCCTTTGCTGGAATAGACGGGCGCGTATTTTAGCCTGTATGCGAGGGAAACGGATAGGGAAAAGACGACTGTGCTGACGAAATTCCGGCTAAGCAGGCGTTCCAAATATGAGGCATCCCTACGAAATAATATTCAAAATCAAAAGGATAAGAGAAAAGTCCACCAATGAGCACGGAAACACTGAAAATTGGGTGTTTATAATCTGCTTGTCCTTCGACAGGCTCAGGACGAACGGAAATTTCTGTGGAGACGAAAATTTCTGTGGAGATTGCATGGTTTTGATTATCAATAGTTTTTTCCTTGCTCCCTGCGCCTTTGCGTGAATAGCCCATCTTGATGGACGGGCGCTAATTTCACTGCAGAAAGCCGGTCAGTCCGCTGATGTCGGCCATATGCTGCATTTGTTCCGGCAGGCCTTCAAAACACAGGCTGCCCTGCTGCAGGCGCATGAGCCGGCGGCATTCCACCAG
>DRJN01000117.1 GCA_011052165.1 Gammaproteobacteria bacterium | reverse complement strand
TGTACCCTGCTGATGGGTTTTCCCTCTGGACTTCGTGCTTCGCTCTACCCATCCTACTGTTTTTCGCTGCAAGCAGCGGGGAATGACACCCAAAGGGATTCAAATTATCTTAGTTTTTCCGCTCTGACACATCCAAATAGCCGATCTATACTCAATTTATTTTCTGACAGGTGGGTATTGGGTGTTAATAACTGAATCTCAAGGAATTAGTGCCTATCATTGTGATCCAGATTTAAAATGCTGGTTGCTGACTAAAAATATAGTTTAAAATATTATGTTTCCGGTATTTTATCTGGTTGCCTGATGATTGAAATGGAGCTATTTTTTTGGTGTTTGCTGGCGGGTGCCTGTTACAGCTATTTTCTGTATCCTGCAGTGTTGTTATTGATCCCCAAACGTAAGAAAGACGAACCCTATCACGAGTCTGAATTTCCACGTCTTACACTCATTATTACCGCGCACAATGAAGAGAACCGAATCCGGGAAAAGATCTTAAATACCTTGACGCTCGATTACCCCCGTGAGTCGCTTGAAATCATAGTGGCCTCGGATGCCTCAACGGATGCTACTGAAGATATTGTTGCTGAATTTCGTTCGCAGGGGGTCCAATTGGTTCGGGCAGATGAACGCAAAGGTAAAGAATATGCGCAGTTGCAGGCCATCAGGGCTGCTAAGGGGGAGATTCTGGTGTTCTCTGATGTTGCAACCGGAATTGATAAAGGTGCATTGAAGTTAATTGCTGAAAGATTTTCAGATAAAAAAATCGGGGCGATTTCGAGTGAGGACAGGTTTATCAGCGAAGATGGCAGTATTGCTGGTGAAGGTGCCTATGTGAAATATGAGATGTGGCTGAGGAAACTCGAATCAGAAGTTTATAGTCTTGTCGGATTAAGCGGTTCTTTTTTTGCTGCCCGTCGTTGTATTTGCAAGGAGTGGGATATCAGTATACCCAGTGATTTTAATACCGCGCTGAATTGTGCCCGTCAGGGTTATATTGCCGTTACTGACCAGAACGTCATTGGATATTATAAAGACATAAAAAATAAAAAGGGAGAATATGCAAGAAAATTACGCACGGTAATCAGAGGTATATCAGCAGTGATGAGTAAGCCCGATGTGCTGAATCCGTTCAGATATGGTTTTTTTGCCTTTGAGGTGTGGAGTCATAAAATTATGAGATGGATGGTGCCGTGGTTCTTGCTGGCATTACTTGTTAGCTCAATTCTGTTGGCCCCGGTACATCCGGTTTATGCTGTGATATTAATTTTACAGGTTCTGTTTTATAGCCTGGTTTTTGTCGGCGCAGTTATTCCCGCCTTGAGACATGTTCCAATGATTAAAGTCCCGTTTTATTTTATTGAGGTAAATGCTGCAATAGCACACGCAACTATCGCTTATGGGCTGGGTAAACGGGTCACTGTCTGGACGCCCACAAAAAGATAAATGTTTTATCATTTACCGCCGGCAGGCGATCCTGTTCTATGGAAACCTTCTTCTTCATCGCTGGTCGATGCCCGAAAACACTTCGAACCATATGATACATTTTTCTATAATTCAGGCGCAGAATCTCTCGCTGCAGCCATTATTTCTATTATTTCGCGTAAAGGTGTTGATGCGCCGGAAGTGATGCTTTCAGCCTATTCCTGTCCTGAACTGGTCAGCGCAATATTATATGCAGGCGCAAAACCGGTTCTGGTGGATTTGGAATATCAGCGACCCTGGATCGATATTGCCGATTTTGAAAATAAAATCAGCAAAAACACCGTCGCGGTAATAGGGGTTAACTTATTCGGCATCGCTGAACAGCTGGGGAAAATGGATGAGATTTGCAATAAACATGACATTAGCCTGATTGAAGATAGTGCGCAATCGTTTCCTGACATAACAGATAACAGGTTTTGGCGAGGCGATTTCATCGTATTAAGTTTTGGCCGGGGTAAACCGATCAGCACGTTAGGGGGAGGCGCATTACTATGCAGGAACCAGGAACGGATTAAAGCCCTTCCTGAAGAAAGGGTGAACAGGAAAAAGAGTTCTAAATCAGAGTTAGTAAAATTTCGGTTGAAAATATTTCTGTATAACCTGCTGTTGCATCCGAGATTATATTTTATTCCAAATAGCCTGCCTTTCTTGAAGTTAGGGGAAACACGATTTAAACCTCTTCTGGTGATTGAATCCATGGCAGAGGAAAACGCATATATTCTGGAAGCGAATATAGATAACTATATAAGGACAAGGAGCGATGAAAAACGACAGTGGTTGTCTGAAATTATTTCGGAGTCAACATTAATTGATTTGCCAAGGGCGTGTGCTGCTCCAAATGATATGCCTACTTTATTGAGGTATCCCGTTCTTGCCGGTTCATGCAAACAACGTGACGAATTGTATTGTAAATTAAATCAGGCGGGACTAGGGGCTAGCAAAATGTACCAAAAACCGTTAAACAAAATTCAAGGGCTTGAAACAATATTCAAGCAGCAGGGAGAGTTTCACAATGCACAGGGATTTGCTGAGACATTATTAACCTTGCCGGTACATAAAGGCCTGACATTAAAGTGTGTGCAAAAAATAAAAGCCCATATTCAACATAGCATTCGATAATCTATATGAGTTGATATGCCAGGTTAGGGCAAGATGAAAATGGTCAACCCTTGTTGATCGCTAGATTTGATTGTCTTGAGGCCACAGCCAGGCGGCACCGCGTACGCCGCTGGAGTCCCCATGTGTCGGGGGTAACAGGCGGGTATCGACACGATCAGAAAAAACATATTGCGTCCATTGGCGGGGTACGTTCTCATACAGGCGGCTGATATTGCCCATGCCGCCGCCGAGTATGATGACATCCGGATCCAGCACGTTGATGATGCTGGCCAGTGCGCGGGCGAGTCTGTTTTCGTAATCCTGTAGCGCTTTCTGTGCCAGTTCGCGCCCTTGCGCGGCCTGTTCAATAATATCCTGCGGGCCTTGAGCCTGCCCGCCCGTTTCCTGATAGCGGTGGGTAAAACCGGGGCCGGAGAGCCAGGTTTCAATGCAGCCCTGTTTGCCGCAGTAACACTGCTTGCCGGGCAATTCACTTTCACGGGGCCAGGGCAGGGGATTATGACCCCATTCTCCGCTTATTGCATTACAGCCGACCAGTGCTTGCCTGTCGACGCAGATGCCAGCGCCGGTACCGGTGCCGATAATCACGCCAAAAACAATGCTTGCATCACAGCCTGCGCCATCCGTCGCTTCGGAAATGGCAAAGCAGTTGGCGTCGTTGGCGATGCGTATGGGGCGTGATAACCGGGTTTCCAGATCCTGTTGCATAGGCTGGCCGATCAGCCAGGTGGAATTGGCATTTTTGACTTTGTTGGTTGCCGGGGATATTGCACCGGGAATACCGATACCGACACTACCCTTCTCATGACAGTTGTGTTCAATTTGTTGCACAAGATCACAGATGGCGGTGAGCGTTGCGACATAATTATGTTGAGGTGTAGGAATACGGTGGCGAAATAATTCCATCCCTGTGTTATCAAGGGCAATACCTTCTATTTTAGTTCCACCAAGATCAATACCGATGCGCATATTTTATTCTGTCTCCAGCAGTTCAGTGTCGTTGTGTGAGTAGGCGGGGGAGCACATGCACAGTAAATGCAGGTTCTCTAAGCCGGTATTCTTAATGCCGTGTGAGCTGCCGGGCGGGATGCAGATGCTGTCACCGACACTGACATCAAATGACTCATCAGCCAGCGTCATTCGGCCATGACCCTGGGTAATATGATAAATCTCTTCTGTTTGTTGATGCTGGTGCAAGAGGGTAGTTTGTCCGGGCTTGATCACAGCTTCGGCAAGACTTTGCGCCTGATTGCCGTGTATCGAGGGATGAATCAGTTCCCGTATTTCAGACTGATCACGGGTGATATAAGGCAGGATGTTTTTCAGTTGGCTCTTGGCAGGCATGGTTGCAGTGCTAATTGAAGTGTTTTAAATACCGGGGCGGCGAAATAAGTTTATTTATCCTTCGACAAGCTCAGGATGAACGGTTTTTTTAATCTCTTTGGGTTTAATTCCCCGCTGTTTGCAGCGAAAAACAGTAGGATGGGTAGAGCGAAGCGAAACCCATCAGCAGGGTACAGTTTAATTCCCCGTCCGCTTGCGGCGGGGTTGTTTGTTTTGGGCGTCATTCCCCGCCGTTTCTTGAAATATATCACTGACACAGGTCACCGAGAATAGTGCAGTGGCAAATATAATCCAGACGCACCTGATGTCGGTGATTTTCTTCGTCAAGTACAATGATAAATTCCTCACTTGCACGCGTGAGAAGATCGAGCGGTCTGACTTTGCGTAATTGTAGGAGATTCCGGTTATCCTGCCATGCCAGTCGCAATGGTTGATTTCGTACGATAGCACATTCATAGCGTGAATAGTCGGCACAGGGGATGGGGTGGTAGGGCATCTTGTCTTTACTCATCGAGTGGTCTCTGCGTCAGTCAGGCAAAAACAGTTCAAGTAAATCATTTAAAAAACGTTGCCCATCTTCTGTTGGCATAATGTGGTCTTTTTTCCATTGTATCCAGCCTCTTTCTTCGGCCTTTCTTAATGGTTTCTCGGCAAAACTCAGGGGCAGACCCGTGTGCCGCATAAACAGCTCAGCGGAGAAACCCTGTCGTAGACGTAGAGCGTTCATCATGAATTCAAGGCTCGCATCATTTTCTGAAAGCACCTGTATCCCGCCCCGTTGTTTTTCACTGCCTGCATGTCGCAGGTAAGCCGCAGGTTGCTTTATTTTCCACCGCCGACAGATAGTTTGCGTATCAGCCTGGCTGATCTTGCCGTGAGCACCGGCGCCGATTCCAAGATAATCGCCAAAGTGCCAGTAATTAAGATTGTGCCGGCATGGTGCGCCTCGCGCATAGGCTGATATCTCATATTGAGTATAGTCTGCCGCAGCCAGTTTTGCCCTGCCCTGTTGTTGCATCTTCCAACTGTGTTCATCACACGGTAGCGTCGGCGGCTGCCGGTGAAACAGGGTATTGGGCTCGATAGTGAGTTGGTACCAGGAAATATGTGCCGGTTCCAGAGCGATGGCTTCTTCGAGATCAGATAGCGCCTGGGCGAGTGTTTGCTGCGGCAGGGCAAACATGAGATCCAGATTGAAATTATCCAGTCCGGCGGCATGCGCCGCTTCAGCCGCATTATAGGCATCACGGCGATTATGGATGCGTCCGAGTTTTTGCAGGTGATCATCGTTAAAACTCTGAATGCCGATAGACAATCGGTTGATACCAACCGCCCGGTATTCGCTGAAATACCCGCGCTCTATCGCACCAGGGTTGGCCTCCAGTGTGATCTCGATATCCGGAGTGAATACAAGCTGTGCACGCAGGGCGCTGAACAGCTTGTCCAGTGCTTCGGGGGGAAACAGACTGGGCGTACCGCCACCAAGAAAAATACTGCTGATCGACCGGCCCCAGATCAAGGGCAGTTCCTGTTCCAGATCGCTGATCAGTGCTTCGATATAAGCGGCTTCAGGCAGGTCGGTTTTCAGGGCATGGGAATTAAAATCACAGTAGGGGCATTTGCGCACGCACCAGGGAAAATGAATATACAGCGATAGTGGTGGCAGAGTGGAGAAGTTGAACATAATTAAAGGCAGGATAAACGCAAAGCTGTAGGTTGAGTCAGATGCGCAATCATGTCCTGCCTTGAAGTTTGTCGGTGTCGTTTGAGCGTATCAATCGTTGCATAAGTATTCGCATATGTTTTATCCCCTCACCCCCACCCTCTCCCATAGGGAGAGGGGGCTATGGTGCAAATACTGATGTAACGATTAATATTATCAATTACCGTTCGTCCTGAGCTTGTCGAAGGACGACTCGATTAAACGCTTCATTCATGGGTTTTCCACGTTCATGGTTCGACAAGCTTCCTTCGACAAGCTCAGGACGAACGTGGAAATTTCTAAGTGTACTCATATTCTAAGTGTACTGATATTTGGAACACTTATGTAGCTTTGGTATAAATTATTAATTCCTGTGGTTATGTGCGCCTAACCCAAGCTACAGGGAATTTTTTTGATCTTGTCCGAGTTGTTTTACTAATAACCGTAGCGCCTGCCCTCGATGGCTTAGCTGGTTTTTTCGTTCTGCGGGTAACTGCGCCGAGGTGCAGTTATGCTCAGGAACATAAAAAACCGGATCATAGCCAAAGCCATTCTCGCCCTGCGGTTCACGCGTAATAATGCCTTCCCAGGTGCCCTGACAAATAAGCGGCGTAGGATCATTGGCATGGCGCATATAGACCATCAGGCACTGGAAACGGGCCGTGCGTTTTTCTTCAGGAACATCTTGTAGAGCCTGCAACAGTTTTTTCAGATTGTCTTCATCGGATGCGTCCACGCCGGCATAACGGGCGGAATAAATGCCTGGCTCACCCTTGAGGGCATCGACTTCGATGCCGGAATCATCGGCAATGGCAGGCAGGCCGGATTGCCCCGCAGCATGGCGGGCCTTGAGAAGGGCGTTCTCGACAAAAGTCAGGCCGGTTTCCTCAACTTCGGTGATGTTAAAATTTGATTGCGGCAAAACGCTGACATCAAACCCGGCGAGAATCTGGTTGATTTCATGGACCTTGCCCTTGTTGTTGCTGGCGAGTACGATTTTTTTCATCGCGTTTA
>DRJN01000116.1 GCA_011052165.1 Gammaproteobacteria bacterium | reverse complement strand
TACCAAAGTGGATTTTAACTACTAGCCGACGGCAAGGGCGTTTTCGTGAGGAATCGTCTGAAGGAAGCCCGAGCGCAAAACTGCGAGCCTACGGACAGAAACGTCATACGACTGCAGGGATGCAGGTAGAGCGACGCTTGGAGCCAAAGCCGAGAGCAACGCATGGAGCAGTTGCCGACGACTGCAAGGATGCAGGAGGCAGCTAACCGCGCTCCCTATATTATTTTGAATTATTATTGCTGAATATAAATACGTATTCTGTAAACCAATATGTTCGATTACGGCGTTTCTTGGTTAATTCGGTTAGAATGCCGTACTTCACAAAATCATTTACCAGTGTTGCTGCTGTATTTGCATTAATCCCCAGCATGTTCGCCACTATTTTTATATTCACGAGTGGCATTTTATAAAGATACTTCATCAGTGTCTGTGCATTTTCCTGTCTGCGGGTACTAAAATGCGGTAACACTTCACGCTCTAGTTTTTCCTTCAAGGCAATAATATCTTTGAATACCTGAATCGAACTATCTGCTGTCTCACGTACACCATATAGAAAGAACACCAACCATTCTTTCATCTTATTGGCTTCACGCACAGCCATCAAACGATCTACATATTCAGTTTTGTGCCGCTCAAAATAATCCGACAAGTACAAAGCCGGTTTATGCAATAAGCCAAAACTAGCCAAGTAAAGGGCAATCATCAAACGCCCAATCCGGCCATTGCCATCAAGAAAGGGATGGACAGTTTCAAACTGATAATGGGCTATAGCGACCTTGATGAGATGAGGTACCTGCAACTCCTCATTGTGAATAAACTTTTCCAGATCACCCATCAAGTCCGCCACATCATCCTGATGGGGTGGGATAAATACCGCATTTTTTAAGCTGACGCCTATCCAATTTTGACTGACACGAAACTCTCCAGGTTGCTTGGTCTTACCTCGCGCACCTTGCATTAAGATTCTATGGGCGCCCTTCAGCATTCGATTGGAAAGTGGCAATTGTTCTAACTGCTTGATGGCAGCATTGATGGCCTCTATGTAGTTCTGCACCTCAATCCAATCGTCCCGCTTCTCCGGTTTGACATCCTGCTCACCTAGCAGGGCATCTTCCATATTAGTGCGAGTACCTTCGATTCGGCTAGATTGGGTGGCCTCCTTGGTAATGTGCATACGAATGAAGAAATCGACATTGGGCACCAATTGCGAGAAGGCGTTTAACTCGCCCAGTGCCCGATCTGCGTCACTCAATAGGCGCTGGATTTCCCCATCGGAGATTTCCCAGGTATGGTTAATCGACTCCGGGGAAAAACTCTTATATTGATATTGTTGGGTATAACTACCGGCCTGAAAGTCGTTAATATTCATGCTTATGTCAAAAAGTAGACTATTCCCCGATGTATGGCACTGGATATGTCGAAATGTAGTCTCAATCCACTCTTATGTCAAATAACAGGATAGTATTCGATATAACGGAATCCTTATTGTAAATAATTACCCTATTTTATATAAGGTTTTACTGGATTTAACACCTGTGGGCGGTGAATTACTAAGGAAGCTCTGATTGTCGTCATTCCGCAGCGAAGCGGAGAGCCGGAATCCAGAGCTTCAAAATCAATAGGTTACTGGATTCCCGCCTTCGCGGGAATGACGGAACTTGAATTAATCAGAGTTTCCCTAACGCATGCCGCAATCGGAATAACGGATCATGATCGGAGTTGATACGCTTGGGTGGGTTGGCGCCAGCGATGATCTGACTAAACATCCCGCACAGGTCCAGGCCATCGACCGAGCCCTGGTATACGGCAAAGCCGATGATACGGCGGCTCCATTGATCGCTGGCCAGCCCGGTAAATATCTATCAAGGACAGTGAGATTAGGCGAACGGTGATGGCGGCGTCAGGCGATCAGGAGTTGGTGTTTAAGCGCCAGATTCTCGGTGACAATGGCCTTGGCGCCATTGGGTCTGGCAAGCCTGACGAGTAGAGTGAGAAAATGCAGGGACAAGATCAGGCCGGTTTTCATCGGGTCGATCATACCGTCCTGGATGGGTCATACAAGACTGCAAATGGCGGTGGTTTCGTGTTACGACTAACAATTCGCCACGAGCAGGTGTTGGTTGTTGTTGTGGTATGTTTGATTTTCTATTAATTTTTTGCCGCCAAGGCGCAAACGACTGCAAGGATGCAGGAGGTACGACCCCACGGATGGGCGAAGGTACGATTCCATGGATGGAGTCGGTAGAGTCGCGTCGGGAACGAAGACCGAGAGCGACGCTTGGAGCCAAAGCCGAGAGCAACGCATGGAGCAGTTGCCGACGACTGCAGTTTGGGTGCCGTGGCAGTATCAGTGTGCCGCCTGTGAGGCCGGGCCTAAGAAAGGTATTTTAGAAACCGATAAGAGGATAAAATCATTCGTAGAGTCATTCAGGTTGAATTTATAGCAATCTAATCAGCGTGCCCAGTTTGCCCTTCAGGACACACGCACGCATGCCGCCCTATTCAAACGTGTCAGCCATGAAACGGAGAACCATATGAACGATGAAAGATTTTCTTACAAGCCGAATATTGTGGTTTTTATTTTAAGTAGTGTCGTGCTGGCAGGTATTGCAGTTGGCATGGCATATATTGCTTATACAAATGAGCAGGGGTTAATTTTAAATGGGATTATTGAACTTTCAATAGAAGGGGCCACAGTATTTCATTGGAGCCTTGCTGTAGCTTGTGGAACACTCGCAATTTTCGGTGCCGTGGCTGTTGTTGGAGCATCGACATCAAAAAGAGAAATAATTGTATCGGGCAATATTATTTCTGCACCTAAAAGTGGCTTTAGTAAAAAAATAATTATGATTAATCTGGCAGAGGTCACGGATGTCAATATTCAGTCTGTTCAGAAACAAAAATTTCTTAATATTATTCATCCAAGTAAGAAATTGGCTATTCCCCAAGCTATGCTTACGAGTAAGCAATTATTCGAGAAGTTAACGGAATTGGTTGTAAGTAGAGTCAATGGCTAACAGGCGCACGGGGCGGGCCTGCTCCTTATGCAAACGTAATAGACGTAGGAATCACAAGACATGCGCATCAGTCTGTTGTTAACGATTACAATCACGCTGATTGGCGCTCTGGCACAAGCGAAGGAGTATGAACATCCACAATCTACGGAAATATCGGTAGCCCTTTCGGCAATGCAGCGTCAAGCGTCGGACAAGTTCGTCATTGTCGAATTAAACGGTACGGAAAATTATTTTCAATACGCGTCCGACGGCCAGGATTTTTTCTATTTTGATGTTCCCAAAATGTCACTATCAGATGAACAATTGGAAAGGGCGACGCGCTTCTTCTCATCCCAAAACGTTAAGAAAAATGTAGTCATAGACAGTGGCGGAACTTATGGAGCGCCGCGCCGAATCGTGTCCTTTCAAAAGACCTTTAAAAATCAGGATGTCGCAGCCGGTGTGTCGCTCGGTCTGGGATTCATGATCGAAGTCATAGGACATGAAGCGGGGATTACAATATTCAGGGGTTGGGAATGACGCATCACGGGGTGCTCCAGGCGGCTGCTCGCCCGTGCTTGTGGTAGCTGCCGTGGGCAATTGACAGGGCGATTTCGTGCGCCACGGCGGCCCAGCCGAGCATGAGCCCATGGGCGGCGGCGGTAGAAACTTTCGCTAACAGCGCCATGTGTTTACCCGAGGTCTGCGGCGAAAATTATTACAATACGTTCTTAATCGCCTCTACCCGTTGCCGAAAAAGTTCCTGTTTCATTTTCTCGCCGCTAAGCCCGGTGGTGGCGATTTTGCCGGCGTTTATACTTTGTGCTGCGGCGAGGGCGTTGCGGAAAACATCCGCCTGAGGATAGGCATCATTTTCCTTGTCCTTGCGACCCTGGGCATCGGCCTCGCAGGTCAGCAGGAATTGTTCCAGCCGTTCGGGTTTGCGAAAGGCATCCAGGGCCAGCAGGGTCTTGAGTAGGGTGCTGGGTTTGAGTTCGGCAGCGCGGTGGCAGTGGGTGTGATAGCGTGCGGTGGTCATGGCCAGTTCCCGGTAGTCCTTGGGGACCCGAAAGCGTCGGCACAGGTCCATCAGCAGGTCCACGCTACGTTGTTCATGGCCGATGTGACGGGGCCATTCCGCTTCCGGTGTCGCCGCCTTGCCCAGGTCATGGGTCAGCGCGGCGAAGCGCACCTGGGTGTCCGGGCTCAATTTGGCCGCTTGATCTAACACCATCATCACATGGGCGCCGGTATCTATTTCTGGGTGGTGCTTTTCTGGTTGGGGTACACCGAACAGGGCATCAATCTCGGGAAAGACCTTTGCCAGGGCGCCGCAACCCCGCAACACCTTAAAGAACCGGGAAGGCTTGTCCGTTGCCAACGCCCGTTCTGTCTCCGCCCAGACCCGTTCCGCTACCAGGGCATCGACTTCACCATTGGCCACCATCTCGCCCATGAGGGTGTTGGTGTCGTGGGCGACTTTGAATCCCCAGGCGGCAAAGCGGGCGGCAAAGCGGGCGACCCGTAGAATCCGCACCGGGTCTTCGGCGAAGGCCGATGAGACGTGGCGCAGTGTGCCATTACGCAGGT
>DRJN01000115.1 GCA_011052165.1 Gammaproteobacteria bacterium | reverse complement strand
TGCCCTCGTATCACGTTGCCATCAAGCACCGGCGAGGCATTACCGTACAGGGAAATACCGTGTGAACTGCCGTCACTAATGACACTGTCCTTGATGGCCAGATCATTTTGATCGATATAGATACTTCCTGTATTTCCACTACCGGCATAGCGAACATCAATATACTGAATCTGTGACAGGGTCTCTGTTATAGATGCACCAAGATAGATATTCCCCCAGTCACCCGGTGCACCACTGCTGGGTCCGTCACCGTTGCTGTCGCCACCGGCACTGTCGTCACGGTACGACGTGAAGATAATCCGGTTGGCTGGCGTTCCAACCGCACTGATGGCGCCGTTGATCCGTAACCATCTACCCGAATTAAACTTGACAACTGCACCAGGCTCGATGGTCAGAATAATGCCCGCTGCAACAGTAACGTTATCGGTAATACGATGCACATCTGCCGAACCCCAGGTGGTATGCGCGCTGATAGTACCGGAATGATCAATGACGGCTGCCGTGCCGGCTGCAGGCAGGCACACGAGCAGACACCCCAGGTATAGAATGCCCAGTCGATGAATCATGCCCCACTTGCTGTTTTTGTTTATTCCCACGCTTTCAGATTCTTTTCCGTTTATTCGGATTTCATTAACCGCACTTTCACAGATCCTGGTGAAACGTGTACTCCCATTGCCTCAACCAGATAGTCATAAGGCTCGGGGCGAATATCCTCCACACCTGGATCCAGCATTCTCATTGCCAGATAATTGGACGGCTGATCCGCAACCCGAACGCCGGAATCAACATCAATATGCTGCCATTGGCCATCCATTCTCACTTCTGACCATGCCGTCACATCGTTAAACGTTAGTATTTGGCCGGCATCAATCCGCAGACCAACGACAACTCGCGAAGGCAGGCCTATGGCTTGTGCCAATGCCGTAAACAGGAAAACCTTACCGACTGCAGTCCGCTCGTTACTTTGAAACACTTCGAGAACGGACTTTACGGGATCGGCTATGACAGGCGGCTCATTTGAGGATGGGTCATAGGGTTTGGATAAGGGTTTGGATAAAACGGACAGTACGTCCGATTTGGACTGTTCACGAAACCATGCGAATAATTTTTCCAGCGATTCAGCCGGACTATTCTGCGACACTTGCTCCACCACCCGCCTGACTTCAGGGGCGTTTACAAATGTCGTATTTACGTGGAGAAAGCGTTCCGCGCCATCCTCTTGGGGGTGACCCGCCTGATCTGAAAAACCGATATCAATCGTTGCACTGATTCTTTTCGTTGCTGTGCGTGCTAAATCGCTAAATTGAAAAACCCAGACGGTGTTTTCGTAGTTGTCACTGAACTGCAGATACGGAGAATCGATGGTGGCGCGAACCATCTCCTGGCCCGAGGTCTGTGCGACAACACCATAATAAGCGGACTTCAGCGGATTTCAGATCCCGACCTGTCTGATTTGACAGCGGCAAGGTAATTCCGACCTGCTTACGAATCGGGTAATGCTCTGAAAACAAATCGGATATTTCACTATTGCCAGACAGGAAGTACCACAAACCGATAGCAACAGCGAAAAAAACGGCTGCCAATGGCAGTGTTTTTGTTCTTCTGTGATCTGTAACAATCCCCATTGCTACTTCCTCTTGCTCCCTGGTCCCCCAGCCCAAACGGCGCAAGACTCCATAGCACCGCACACTACATGGGCAAACCCAATAGTACCGTACGAAAACGCAACAACCTTAAATTCTTATAGCCGTCTCAAAAACGCACAAAGAAAGGCTTGTGCATGAGAACCATGTATCCCGTGAGCGAGTCGCGCTTATCTTTATATTTTAGTTGGTATCCGGCTACCCCGAAACCTTCTGATGGTTTTGAAACGGGTAATAGCTTAGACATGCGACGGTAAGAGGCTAGCAGTGAAAGCCTTCCAAGTCAAATACTATACTCGCTGCGCACTCTACTCAAACAAATTAACAAATTAACAAATTATTTTCGGGCTCCTATTAGCGTTCGCTAATTCATTGAAAGCTCAATGTCATCACTGGTCCCATAAAACCGCTGCGACTCTCTATTAACGTTATCCACACCAGAGATAATATTCATTGCGATGTAATCGGCTTGTTTTTCCCGGAAATTTTTTTTATTCGGATCGACTACCCACCATGCGTTATCGATATAAACCTCCGCCCAATTATGATAGTCCCGGGACCTCAGTACTGTGTTGCCCGAAGACACATAGCCCGCCATAACACGGGCCGGGATATTGTTGGCCCGACTCAACGCCGAAAAAAGATAGGCAGATTCCGTGCAATCGCCTGCTTTACTTTCCAGGGCATGTAACGCGCCTTGATCACGGGCGACGTAACCCTCTTCCTGCAAATACTCGCTCACCCAAGTATAGAGATTTTCTATCGTTTCCGCTTTACTATGACCCCGGCGCTGTTCGGCAATCTCTGTAATACGGGGATCCTTCGATTCGATAAACCGCTCCTCAACAAGGTATTGATCAAGTTTTTCTTCGCTTATCAAGCCATACCGCTCCCTTTGCCCCAGTTCGACAGTAATCGAAACATTCCGGTTTCCATAGGGCGGAATGTTCTCAAGTGTGAAAAACAACCGCTGTGTACCGTCTGCTAACACGATAGGGAACAGTCGCCTGAACTCCATATACTTTTTGAAAACCTGTCTGCTGAATCGGTGCAAAAACCCAGAACTCGGCCTTGTCAATCAGGCGATTGCCGGGGTTTTTCACTGTAAAACTGTATTTAATGGCGCGGTGAATAGGGTATACCAGATCCTCGACCTGCTTCTCCATCGTCAGTAACCAAGTCAAAACCAGACCAGGCAAACCTGCAAATAACACCCATTTTAAATACCGCATCCTTTCTCCTGCCTGGGCTTTGCATTTGCCCGCACCAACAGAGCTGAGCGAGTTTTTACATACTCCCTGTACGCTTTCAGACCACCCGCCAAATAATACATTGAGTTCGAATATGCCTTCAGCGCCCCTGAATCTATTTCAGCAGACCCTGCACCATCCCGACTCACAAACAGCAGCCTGCGGTCACCAGCAGGGCTTCCTGATGCGAACGTTTGATCCAGTTTCCGGGCAAACACCGCACCTCTGCTTGAGTAAGAAATAACACGCGAGCGTTCAAAATCCTTTTTAATATCATCCATATTTTCATCGAGTGAAACAATTAACCACTGATACTCATTTTTTACTGAAACGAACTGCTTCGGCGTCAGCTTCCGCATATCCTGTTTTAGCTTAAAATCGGTATTGTTCGCCGTCAATTTCCGCCAGACATGCACGCCATCACCAAAGACTGTTACGTTGTTAAATCCTGAAATCTTCAAGGAATCGCAAACTGCCAAAAGCGATGCCACAGAAACGCCATCGTCAATCAACACCAGCGACTTTGATTTCAGGAAAGCTTTTGTTTTTATGGAATAAGACGGAATATTAAGGGAACCGGGCAAATGGGAACGTTCATAGTTTTCTCGGGACCGCACGTCAATAACGGTAACACTGGCATCCTTCCACCGCTTGATTATGTTTACTGGATTCCCCAAACATTGATACTGAGACAGCCCCGGGCCAGGCACGTTTACCTTCGCGGCATCTCTTGATTCCAGATTTTCTGCATCCTCATTTGACGTCTGATATCCACATTCCGTTTGACGACTTTCAACAGGAAGCGCTTCTAAATCAGAAGTGGTATTCTGTGACCGCCCACTGGGATCGAACAGGGCTTGAAAATCTTTTTGGCTCGCTTGCTGATTGCCAACATCCGCCAGACATGGCAGGCCACCGACAATCATTATTAGCCGGAATACCAGAATGCCGGCCAGTGATAAAAACCGATAGAAGTGAAACTCTATAAGCAAACCCGGACCCCCAAACGGCATCCACGCGATTCAAAAACGCGTTTATATTTTCGTTGGCCTTATAGCTAAAGGGATTAGCCACTCCGACATTGAACCACATTCTCTGCCAAACCTCTATAGGCTGTCGGTAGCATCGCACGCAAACACCTCCTGCCCCTGCCCGGATTCCCGACACGGAGGCAGCCCTTTGCTCAGCCCCTGTTCTATCCCCTAACCCGGCCGAGCCGGAACCAAGGTGTAGGAGCGGGCTTGCCCGCGAACCGCATGGCCCAGGCGACCTCTGTTCGCGGGCAAGCCCGCTCCTACAGGGAAATTCTTTGTCATTTGTACATGATTTCAGTGGTAAGGCCCGAAGGGCTAATAAGCTCCTGCCCACCGAGATAACACTGCAACACATCCGGAACCCGGATCGAGCCATCCGCCTGCTGATAGTTTTCCATCACGGCAACCAGCGTACGTCCGACTGCCAGACCGGAACCATTGACGGTATGCACCAGTTCCGGCTTGCC
>DRJN01000114.1 GCA_011052165.1 Gammaproteobacteria bacterium | reverse complement strand
GTACGCACATAACGAGTTCATAACGCTCATTTCTCGTCCGGCGCCAGCCACAATTTCGCCCTGACAAACCTCGACCCCCTGTCTTCCTCAAGCTCCGCCTTGGTCCCGTTAAATTCCCTCATCGACCGCTGAATAACTGGCCAACCTCTTCCTCGTTGTTCCATCATCCTCATAACGACCATATAGTTGGCCATCAATTCGTTGCGAGATCTTGGATGACCACCCGCCACCACACTTTCAACAGTCATGTGATTGGGTAATGCGCCAGGGCTGGTGATCACGATGCGATTATTGAAAACTTCCAGCAGCACTTTTGAGCCGGTAATTGCGTAATCTCTGTGTACAACAGCATTAACCAGAATCTCGCGCAGCGCCTTCACAGGCACCAGCGGCGTATCTTCTCGAACCAGCCCCTGATAGTGTTCGACCTTGCCAAGACCCTGCACCCAGCCAATGGCCCTTTCAACCTGCTCGTCAAGTCGGCCTTTGCCTGCACCGACCAGCATTACATCGGATGCTCGATCCTCCCCTACATAAGCCACACACTCCACCCAGAAATTTCCCGTCTGTGGGTATCGCTGCGGCTCCTTACCAAAGGCCATAACGCCATACAGTGTTGGATGGAGTTCCCCGCCAACTTCCGTAAGTACACCACGATTCCGGAGATCATCCTCCGTCTCCGGTTGCGGCTCCTGATCGGTTTCAATCCCCAGCGTGTCGAGATAGTAACGAAAGGCCTGTAGATCGATATCCTCGACACGTGCAGCCTGGATGGCCTGATCTTCGGTAAGTACATAACCAAAAACGTTGTACAGTTCCTGCAATTCTGCGGCCGAGGGTTCCACACTGCTTCGTCCTCGCCGCACCCAGACACGCCCGTTGTAACGCAAGGGTTCCAATCCCCTCTGCCGCTGTACCTCAATCCAATGAACCCAGCCTTCCGGGCTGTGGTGCCGCCCTATATTGGCTGATGCCGGTGAACTACAACCGGATTGAAGAAAACTGGTGATACGCTCCTGAACCTGCTCGGGATCTTCTCTCACGCCCACTATTTCACCACTGTTATCCACACCAAGAACGATAGTGCCTGCGTTGGTATTTGCGAAGGCACAGATCGCTTTCCCAATCGCGGACAAATCACCAAGGCCACGCTTGAATTCGGTATATTCACCTTCGCCGGCCTCAATCCGCTCTAGTGTTTCCAACCATTCCATAGGATTTTCCTCAGAATCCGTATTTCAATCGACGTAGCCGGAAGGCTTCGTCACCGCCATCGACAGTGCGTACGATGGCGTCTCGCACATCAGGCTCTTCGATCGCACCTGATCTAGACACATAGCCATGATGCGCCGTAGCCTCAAGCTGGATCACCATATCGGCGTCACCATTGACCACGATGTTGGCATTATGGGTTGCCACAATGACTTGCCGGCGCCCTTTCAGTTTTTTCAGCACGGGCAACACGGTCTCGAACAAGAACCGGTTGTCCAGTTCGTCCTCGGGTTGATCGATAACCAAGGGGCGCTCGTCCCGGGTCTCAAGCAGCAGCGATAACAGAACACTGACCCTCTGCCCTCCAGACAGCTCATTCAGTTTGCGGTAACTTCTATCGTCCATTCTCAGCTCGAGGTCATAGCGATCGGGACACCGAATAGCAGCAAGCTCGCGGCGACGATCTCGGGTCATAATCTCGAAAAAGGTTTCCTGCACGCTGTCACTCATTCCAAAGTCGGAAAGCGTCCGAGCCTCAAGCTTTTCTACAATCCGCTCTGGAGAGGGTTTATCGTCGTTATCAATGCCATTCCACCATCTTGTCACCCCACGCTCTGACAGTCGCTTGACGAAATTAGATAGCGGTTTTGCATCGCCGTTCTCCATACGGGCTGCCTTGATTCGGCCGTTGAAGTCCTTGCTGATCTGCTGGATGACGCGATCGAAGGCCTCTCGCTGACTGGTAACCAGCACCTCCCTTCCTGTCTGCAGTTTGACAAATAATTTCACCAAAGCTGCTATCTTTTTATCGACATCCGCAAGATTTGCCTTGTAACTTTCCACCAGTGAAGCCTGTTTATTGAGCGCCTGAATCTCTTTCAGCTTGGCGGCATCCATCCCCAGCTCGGACAACTTCCTATCCACATCAAACCGCAACGCATTCTCGCGTTGCTGTAATGCGTCCAATATTTGACGGGCAGTGCTCTGCCAGGATCCAATACCTTTTTTAGCTACCCCCAAGCACTCGACAATCTGTCGCCAGTCACGTTCAACATTGAGCGTCTCTGGATCCGTTCCGGAAAGCCTAAGCGCCTCCTGGGTTATCGCATCAATTTCCGGCACCTCAAATCCACTCGCGGAGCCAGCGATCCCCGCAATTTCACGGTCAAGTCCACGGACTTCCTCCAGCACATCCACCCAATGTTGCCGACGACGGCCTACCTGGTGCAGGCCATCAACACCAGACTTCGCAAAGACAGCTAGCTCCTTTTTTGCTCTTTCAGCCCGCTCGTGCGCCTGCTCTGCCTCGGCACGCTGCCCGTCCAGTCTGGATAGCTCCTTTGCGTGGCGAGCAAGCTCCTTGTCCATCTCTTCAAGATTGCGACCGTATTCCTCTATCTTGTCAGTTTCGGACGGCACTAAACGTGCAAGAATTTCTTCAATGGCACTCGCGTCCTGCGACAGGCGCTGTAACTCATTTTGCGCAAAAAATACAGCCGGCCACTGTTCATTTAGCGGAGCCGTGGGATCACACCCCGGGCAATCGAGCCTGATTTCCGGCGAGCCTGCCTGAAACATGTCACGTCCTCGCGCCTCGACCTGTTCCCGGATCGACTCATCCTTTGGCATTCTGCTATCCGTATGAACACGCAGGCCGTCGAGCAAGGTGCTTTTTCCTGTCATGCTGCCACCGATGACGCAGGTGAGATCCGGACTAAACTGAAAATGATTTTCGCGGAAGCGCCCATGCTCCTGACCGCCAAAAAATGAAGCTCCCCCACGCACCGTCAATGCTTTCAGCCACGGTCTCGCCGTCAAAGAAACATCCGGCGTGTCTTCGTTTTCTGTCAGACTCCCCGCCCCATCTCGATGGTACGCAATACGCAGTCTCGAATCGCTGGCGATAAAGGCCTGCCGAAGCGCCTCAACATGGGCACTGGCAAGTTTCATCCAGGTATAGCGTCTTCCGACATCTGCTGCAGAATAGGCGTCGCTGCTATGAAAAAAAGCTTGGCGACGGTGCGTCATCCCCTCCAGTAACCAGGAGCGATCCTTCAGAGTATCGTCGGGTGATTTGTTATCCCCAAGCTCTAGACCCGCAACTTCCCCATGCTGAAACAACTGAAGGACCTGCGATTTCTGTGCACCCAACAGGCCATTGTCCGCGTCAATGTGCGGAGCCAATACAAGATACTGCCAGGGGCGAACCCCATCTTCATTTGGCAGGCATTCCCGGTCATGAAACTTGTGGAGTTCCTCAAACACTTCCTCCGCATCATGGTTCGAGATCTGCAAGGTTTTATCCCGCCAAGGAGTAACTCCTCCCATTACAAGGTCGAAAGCCTTCAGATAGCACTCCCGCCCGATCTCAGGATCGAACAGAAACAAGAGGTGTAACCCCTGTCTGCCGTCTTTAAGACTGGGTTCAAAGCCCGGAAATACGGCATAGATTTTTTCGCGAAATGGAATGCCGTCGTCATCGACTCCGCTATTCCATGTCTCGACAATTTTCCATACAGCGCTGGTTTCAGGCGTTGTTCCCACACGGGGAGAATGTGGCGTCAGGCCAAGCACCTGGATCCCTCTGGCTGCCACCTCATGCAAAAATAATTT
>DRJN01000113.1 GCA_011052165.1 Gammaproteobacteria bacterium | reverse complement strand
CATAAGTATTTGCATGTATTTTATCCCCTCACCCCAACCCTCTCCCAGAGGGAGAGGGGGCTATGATGCAAATACTTATGCAACGATTAATATTAATGACCGGGTTATTCTGTTTCGTTATCCGGTTCAACCATTTCGCCCACGCGTACAATCTTCAACGCATTAGTGCCCCCCATGACGCCCATCAGATCACCCTTGGTGATAATCACCAAATCGCCATCGCGCACCGCGCCCCGGCGTAACAGTTCATCCACGGCTTCTTTGTTGATCTCGACGTGATCTTTGCTGGCCACCTCAAAACTGACGGGACAAACCCCACGATACAGGGTCACTTTGCGGCGTGTTTCCACATGGCTGGTCAAAGCATAAATCGGAATCCTTGAGCTGATGCGCGACATCCACAGGGTCGTGGAACCCGACTCGGTCAGGGCCGCAATCGCCTTCACGCCCAGATGGTTGGCGGTATACATGGAGGCCATGGCAATGGCTTCGTCCATACGCTGGAAGGTCGTATTGATGCGGTGATCCGAGTGGGTGGCGATACGCTGTTTCTCCGCTTCGCGGCAAACCCGGTCCATGGCCGCAATCGCCTTGTCCGGGTATCTGCCGGTTGCCGTTTCAGCGGAAAGCATGACCGCATCGGTGCCATCCAGCACGGCATTGGCCACGTCGAACACTTCCGCACGGGTCGGAATGTGGCTGTGAATCATGGATTCCATCATCTGGGTAGCGGTGATCACCACCTTGTTCATGGTGCGTCCCAGGCTAATCAGGTGTTTCTGTACCGGCGGCAGGGCCG
The DNA here is from genome assembly GCA_011052165.1 of Gammaproteobacteria bacterium. Lineage (GTDB taxonomy): Bacteria > Pseudomonadota > Gammaproteobacteria > UBA6429 > Thiohalophilaceae > JAADGZ01. The sequence continues at coordinate 2,464 of DRJN01000113.1, read as the reverse complement.
CATCGCCGATTTCCACGCCCAGATCGCCGCGTGCAATCATGATGACGTCACTGGCCTCGATAATTTCCTCGACGTTCTCCAGCGCATCGGCACGTTCAATCTTGGCCACGATGCCGGCATGCCCGCCGGCGGCCTGCATCAACTCACGCGCCTTGTGAATATCATCGGCGCTACGCGGAAAGGATACCGCCAGATAATCCGCCTGCATTTTAGCCGCCAGTTTGATGTCTTCCCGATCCTTTTCGGTCAGCGCCGGCGCCGACAGGCCGCCACCCTGACGATTCAGGCCCTTGCGGTCGGACAGTTCGCCTCCGGCCACCACCTTGCAGTGAACTGCGGTGCCATCGACATTATCGACCCAGAGTACGATACCGCCATCATCGAGTAACAGGGTATCGCCCCGCCTGACGTCATCCGGCAGGGCCTTGTAGGAAATACCAACCCGCTCAACCGTACCGGCCTTCGAATCCAGCGCCGTATCGAGAGTAAAGGGGGCGCCATCCTCAAGTTCAACCTTGCCTTCCTGGAAGCATTCGATGCGTATCTTTGGCCCCTGCAGATCACATAGAACCCCCACCTGGCGGCCGTGGGCGCGCGCCCGGTTGCGTAACTGCTCTGCCCGCACGATATGTTCTTCCGGCGCGCCGTGAGAAAAATTTACCCGCACCACATCCACGCCTGCCTCAATGATCTTGTCGAGCATTCTGGCATCGCTGGTGGCCGGACCTAATGTCGCTATGATTTTAGTTCTACGCATATAAGCTTAATGACGAACAAGCAACGTTAAACGGCTGCTAACAGCCTGATTTTGCTCGTGTCTCGTCTCTAGTTCCTCGTTACTGTTCATTTAGCCCGTTGTTCGAGAATTTCGACGGCAGGCAGTTTTTTGCCTTCGAGGAATTCCAGAAAGGCGCCTCCGCCAGTGGAAATATAGGATATCCGGTCAGCAATATTATACTTGTCCACCGCGGCTAGCGTATCACCCCCGCCGGCAATGGAAAAGGCATCGCTTCCGGCAATAGCCATGGCAATCGCTTTGGTGCCCTCGCCGAACTGATCAAACTCAAAGACGCCTACCGGACCGTTCCAGACAATGGTGCCGGCCTTTCTCAGGATCTCGGCCAAGGCTTTGGCGGAATCCGGGCCAATATCAAAAATCATGTCATCATCGGCGACATCGCCGACCCGCTTCAGGCTGGCTTCCGCCGTTTCAGAAAATTCCTTGGCGCAGATCACATCGGTGGGCACCGGAATATCGCCCCCTTTTTCCTGCGCGGCCGCTTTCAGCTTTTTCGCTGTCTGCACCAAATTTTCCTCATACAACGATTTGCCGACATTATGGCCTTCTGCGGCGATAAAGGTATTGGCAATGCCGCCACCGACGATGAGTTGATCGACGATTTGCGAGAGCGACTCCAGCACCGTCAGCTTGGTTGAAACCTTGGAACCCCCGACAATAGCCACCATCGGCCGCGCCGGATTATCCAGCGCCTTGCCCAGCGCTTCCAGCTCGCCGGCCAGCAGCGGACCGGCGGCCGCGATGGGCGCAAATCTGGCAACACCGTAAGTCGAGGCCTGGGCGCGATGTGCGGTGCCAAAAGCGTCCATAACATAGACATCACATAAACTGGCGTATTTCTTTGCCAGCGCATCGTCATTGTTCTTCTCGCCCGGATTGAAACGACAATTCTCCAGCATCACGACATCGCCGTCATTCAGTTCGGGCGCCTGTTCAAGATAATCCGTGATCAACTTTACGTCCTTGTCCAGCGCATCGCTCAGATAATCGGCTACCGGTAAGAGGGAAAACTCGTCAGCGGGTTCGCCTTCGACCGGCCGCCCTAGGTGGGACATCAACATAACTTTGGCGCCCGCCTCGATACAACGCTCAATGGTAGGCAGGGAGGCACGGATGCGCTTGTCGCTGCTGACTTTGCCATCTTTGACGGGAACATTGAGATCCTGGCGAATCAGCACGCGTTTGCCGGCCAGATCCAGATCGGCCATTTTAATTACTGACATCGGTAATACCCCTAAAACATTCTTAAAAAAAATTATTAGCTAAACGATAGCTTAGATAATAACTCTTCCAAACAGCGGCGAATAAACGCGGAGATCGCAGAGGCGCGAAGGCGCAGAGAAAGTATTAATCGTTGCAACAGTATTTGCACCATAGCCCCCTCTCCCTCCGGGAGAGGGTTGGGGTGAGGGGATAAAATACATGCAAATACTGTTGCAACGATTAATATTAAACTCTGCGTCTTTGCGACCTTTGCGTTAAGAATCCGGCCCCGGATTAATTAGCCGCAACATGTTCTACGAAGCGCAGCATGTTACAAGTGTAGCCATACTCGTTATCATACCAGGACACGATCTTGACGAAAGTGCTATCCAGCGCGATGCCGGCACCGGCATCAAAGATAGACGAAGCGCTGAAACCACGGAAATCGGTCGATACCACTTT
>DRJN01000112.1 GCA_011052165.1 Gammaproteobacteria bacterium | reverse complement strand
GAAAAGTTGGGAGCAAATGAGGCAGACTGGAATTTGATAATAGCCCCTTCCAGGGGCTTTCATCATACCACCTGCTCTGCGGGTGGTTGTTGATTCCGTTCGTCCTGAGCTTGTCGAAGGAAGCGAAGTCGAAGGATGTAATATTTAAGATGCTGATTTTATTGAATTCAGTGTTCATGGTTCGACTTCGCTCACCACGAACGGCGGAATTAATCAGAGTTTCCCCTAACGCAAAGGTGCAGAGACGCAAAGGGCGCAAAGAATAAATAATTTGTGTAGGTTGGTGCTGAGCAACGCGAAGCCCAACAATTAAATAGTTTATGCGGTTACTAAGCGAAAAAATCCAACGCAAAGGCGCAAAGATTTACAAAGGTAAGAAAATGATTTTACAGCAAGCCGTGGGTGTAAATTGTTTTCTTTGCGTCCTTGGCGCCTTTGCGTTGAAAAAATTTATATATGCAAGAGGAACACAATGTCATTAGCGTTTGTTTTTCCCGGTCAGGGTTCTCAGTCTGTGGGTATGCTGAAAGATTTGGCCGAACAGTATCCCGAAGTGGAAGCGTCGTTTAAAGAAGCGTCTGAGACGCTGGGTTACGATCTCTGGGATAGTGTCCGGAACGGTCCGGCGGAGAAATTGAACCAGACTGACGTCACCCAGCCGGCGATGCTCAGCGCCGGGGTGGCGGTATGGCGTATCTGGCAGGCGAAGGGCGGTGCGAAGCCCGTCATGATGGCGGGTCACAGCCTGGGGGAATACACGGCGCTGGTTTGCGCCGGGGCGCTGGATTTTGCCGATGCCGTGAAGCTGGTGGCCGAGCGTGGCCGCCTGATGCAGGAAGCAGTGCCGGCCGGTGAAGGGGCGATGGCGGCCCTATTGGGACTGGAAGACGATGCCGTGCGTCAGGTTTGTGACGAGGCCGCCGAAGGAGAGGTGCTGTCAGCGGTGAATTTTAATTCGCCGGGACAGGTGGTTGTGGCCGGGCAGAAAACTGCCGTGGAACGTGCGCTGAAGGTGGCGAAAGACAAGGGTGCTAAACGAGCATTGATGTTACCGGTCAGCGTGCCGTCTCATTGCGCGTTGATGAAACCGGCGGCAGAGAAACTGGCGCTGATTCTGGCGCGGGTGGAAATGCGTGAACCGGTGATTCCGGTGATTAATAATGTGGATGTGCAGGCGGAGACTGGCGCCGAGGGTATTCGAGCCGCGCTGGTCAAGCAGTTGCACAGCCCGGTGCGCTGGGTGGAAACTATTCGCAAAATGGCTGATGACGGCGTTGATTGCTTGATTGAATGCGGCCCCGGCAAGGTGCTGGTGGGATTGAATAAGCGCATTGAGCGTGGTATGACGGCACAGGCCGTCTATGATCCGGATACCCTTAGCCGTGCGCTGCAAGATTCAGAATTGAATGGGGAGAGAAAAACATGACGCTTGAAGATGAAATTGCATTTATTTCCGGCGCCAGCCGGGGAATCGGCAGGGAAATCGCGCTGGAACTGGGCCGTAATGGGGCTGTTGTCGTCGGCACCGCAACGTCAGAAAAGGGGGCAGAAAGCATCTCTGGCTATATGAAAGAAAAGGGCATAAAGGGGGTGGGGTTGGTCATGAATGTGACTGATCAGAGCAGTATCGATGCCGCGCTCAAGCAGGCAGCCGATGATTTTGGCGCCCCCTCGGTTCTGATCAACAATGCTGGCATCACCCGGGACAACCTGCTCATGCGTATGAAGGATGAAGAATGGCAGGCTATTATAGATACCAATCTCACGTCTGTTTTCCGTTTAAGCAAGTCGGTGCTGCGGGCCATGATGAAAGCGCGCCGGGGCCGTATTATCAGTATTGCCTCGGTGGTGGGGATGACGGGCAATGCCGGACAAGCCAATTATGCCGCCGCCAAAGCGGGGGTGATTGGCTTTTCCAAGTCCCTTGCGCGCGAAGTGGGTTCGCGCGGCATTACCGTCAATGTGGTGGCGCCGGGCTTTATTGACACCGATATGACCCGCGGTTTGCCCGACGCCCAGCGTGACGTGCTGAAGACTCAGATTCCATTGGGTCGTCTTGGTGAACCGGCGGATATTGCCAAAGCCGTGGCCTTTCTCGCCTCGCCGGGAGCGGCCTATATCAGTGGTGAGACCCTTCATGTGAATGGCGGTATGTATATGGCCTGAGCCCGTAGGGGAGAATAGCCATCATATTGGTTAATAAATAGGCGATTTTGGGAGGTTAATCGTGTGCAGATTGTGGAAACCGGGTGAGGTTTTCAATACAATAGGCCACCGCAGAGTTCTGGTGATATGAACTTTTTTAAATAACAGAGGATAAATCGAATGAGCAGTGTTGAAGAACGCGTAGAAAAGATCGTTGTTGAGCAATTGGGCGTAAAGGCCGATGAGGTCACCAAGGAAGCATCTTTTGTTGACGATCTGGGCGCAGACTCGCTAGATACCGTAGAGCTGGTAATGGCTCTGGAAGAAGAATTTGAAACTGAAATCCCGGATGAAGATGCAGAGAAAATCACGACCGTCCAGGAAGCTATCGACTACATCAATTCACATAGCTAATTTCGCGACTCTAATTCATTATCAGGCCGTGCCACAGTTGTTTGTGGTACGGCCTTGTTTATTTTAATCAATACGGATTGAAGGAAGATGGAAAAGCGTCGCGTTGTAGTGACTGGCATGGGTATGGTTTCGCCACTGGGGCTGGATGTCAAAACATCCTGGGAGAATATTCTTGCAGGCAAAAGCGGGATCAGTACGATTACTGAATTTGATGTTGGTGAGTTTTCCACCCGCTTTGGCGGTACAGTGAAAGACTTTGATGTCAATACCGTCCTCTCAGCCAAAGAAGCCCGGAAAATGGATCCCTTTATCCATTATGGTCTGGCTGCCGCGAAGGAAGCCATCGAGAATGCCGATCTGGAAGTGACCGATGCCAATGCCGAGCGCATCGGTGTGGCCATTGGCTCCGGCATTGGCGGCCTGCCGGGCATCGAGAAAGGCCACAACGCCTATCTCAAGGGCGGCCCGCGGAGAATATCCCCCTTTTTCATTCCCAGTAGTATCATCAATATGATCTCCGGTAATCTGTCCATTATGTACGGCATGAAAGGACCGAACATCGCCCTGGTGACAGCCTGTGCGACCGCGACGCATAGTATTGGTGATGCCGCAAGGATCATCGAATACGGTGACGCGGATGTGATGGTTGCGGGGGGTGCAGAGAAAGCCACTGGCCCCATGGCGCTGGGCGGTTTTGCCGCGGCGCGCGCCCTGTCCAGCCGCAATGACGATCCACAAACCGCCAGCCGTCCCTGGGATGCTGAACGCGATGGTTTTGTTCTCAGTGATGGTGCGGGCGTGGTGGTGCTGGAAGAATACGAACACGCCAGAAAACGGGGCGCACGGATTTATGCGGAGCTTGCCGGTTATGGTATGAGCGGTGACGCCTACCACATGACCATGCCTTCCAAAGGGGGCGAAGGCGCCAAACGCTGCATGCGGATGGCTATGAAAAATGCCGGCATCAATCCTGAAGACGTGAATTACATCAACGCCCACGGCACCTCAACATTGATTGGCGACAAGGCCGAAGTCGATGCGGTTAAGGGCGCTTTTGGCGGCCACGCGCATACGCTGGCCATGAGTTCCACCAAGTCCATGACCGGTCATGCACTGGGAGCCGCCGGTGGACTGGAGGCTATTTTCACCATCCTCTGCATTCGTGATCAGGTGGCTTCACCGACGATTAATATTTTCAATCCGGATCCGGAATGCGATCTGGATTTCGTACCGGATAACGCGCGGGAAATGAAGATTGATGTCGCCCTGTCCAATTCCTTCGGCTTCGGCGGCACCAATGGCACGCTGGTATTCAGCAAGCTGGATTAACATATTCTCAGTTTGGGTAGGGTGGGCACGGGGTTTGTGCCCACGCGGAATCTACTGAAACAAAAACGATGGAACACTGCATTTTAAGAACATTGGCGGCAGGGATGGTTTGATTATGTCTTGAGCGTTCCATTATTTTGTAACATCTGCGTGGGCACAAACCCCGTGCCCACCCTACATTTAGTTCCAAATATGCCGTTAATTCAACATCGGGCTGGTCTTTCTGATCTGGCTGTTATCCAGCGGTCCAATCCCGAACGTTATCCTTTTCTGTTGCAAAGTACGGCCAGCGGCGGCGAAGCGGCGAATGCCCGTTACGATATCTTGTTCGCCTTTCCCGGCGAACGCCTGCGGTTGAGTTCGGAAGGTGATCTTGCAGGCCAGCATGCGGGACAGCAAGATGACTTCCTGACTGCGCTGGATCACTGGTGGCAACAGGAATCGGTTGCTGTTGCAGCAGATGATACGGCGCTACCATTTCAGGGGGGCTGGTTTCTGTATCTGGCTTACGAGCTGGCGGGGCAGATTGAAACGCGCCTGCGTTTGCCACCGTTACCGGCCGATCAGCCTGTGGCGGAGGCGGTGCGTATTCCCGCCGCCATGATCAATGATCGCCTGCACAATGAAACCCTGCTGTTAGCTGAGACCAAGAGCGCAGCGTTGATGGATAAACTGTGTGCCGATCTGGACAGTGCCTGCCATAGCCAGGCCAGGACGAAAAAATACCGGGCAATCACGATGCAGCCTGATCCGGCGTCCCGCTATTTACAACAGACACAACGCGTCAAGCGCTACCTTTATGAAGGCGATGTATTTCAGGTCAACCTGTCGCGCAAATGGCAGGCGAAAAGGCCACAGGATCTTGATACCGCGGATCTCTATCAACGTTTATGTGAACAGAATCCGGCTCCCTTTTCCGGT
>DRJN01000111.1 GCA_011052165.1 Gammaproteobacteria bacterium | reverse complement strand
GTATTAATCGTTGCAACAGTATTTGCATGTATTTTATCCCCTCACCCCCACCCTCTCCCAGAGGGAGAGGGGGCTATGGTGCAAATACTGTTGCAACGATTAATCGTTGTCATGCCATATTATAGTGGAGGCAGAGGATTGTTATGCGACTGGGACTGGTGATTACTGATCATCGTTATGCTGCGGCTGCGCGTGGTTTGCTGCAAGCCGCGCTGTTGCGTCATTGGGAGTGTCGTTGCTTTTTAACCGATACGGGCGTGCTGTTGCTGGTGGAACCGGAATTTATGCAGTCGCCCGGTGTTATTGCCAGCACGGTGGCGGTATGTGAATTGAGCATCGAGCGTTATGAAGACTATGGCTTACATGTTAATCAGGTTGATGCGCGGGTGATAGTGGGCGGCCAGTATCAAAACGCGGAGCTGGTAAAAAACAGTGACCGGGTGCTTGTTCTGTAGGGGGAGAGAGGGATGGAAAGTAAAATCAATAAAGCGATCCTGTTCATCGCCCAGGACGATAAACCTGAAGCCTTACGCATGGCAAGTGGGCTGACCTTGCTTGATGATCAGGTGCTTGTCGATGTGGCCGGGGGTCTGGGTGATGATCCGGAAACGACCTTACAACTTGAGGCCCTGGAATTTGCCGAAGTGCCGATCAGTCGCATCGAGTTATCCCTCACGAGCGATCTTGAACGCCTTGCTGCCGATATCGTCTCGGCTGACGTGGTCTTCATCGTATGAGCGCGGGCAAGAAATTGTTGTTGATTTATACCGATCAGGAACCCGGTCCGCAATCTCTGGCCAGGTACCGTGAGCAGTTGGTTTTCGCTTTACGTGCGCGTGGGGCAGAGGTCGAGGAACTGGGTCTGGCAACCGATCCGGATATTCTGCTTGATCGGCTGGAAGCAGGTGCGGTACCGGTGGTGATAAAAGGGGGGCGCTAAGCCCTGCTTTCTGTATTGCAAAATTCACGGGCCTTAGCCCCGGACGGTAGTCTGCAACACGTCTTCAATTTATTAAACATGCTAAGAGCATGTTTTTAAAGTAATTACTGAAGTGGCACGAAGCCTGCTTTGCTTGAATTAGCCCAATCACTCTGGCCGGGTGGTTCGAATTTAGCTTCAGTGCAGACCACAGCAGTGGTCCGCACATTATAAAAACAGCCGCTCGGCTTCGGTAGTGTGGAACCAAACAACAACTCGCAGGGGAGATCCGAATGAATAGAAGCACCAGATTATTTGATTACCGGCGGCCCGCCAGGTTTTTCAGTCTTCTGCTATTGGCAGGGGTGGCCCTGTTGGCTGGCGGTTGCGGCGGCGGAGGGAACACCAACACCGGGTATGCCACCAGTCCAGGCGGCGATCCGGTCGCGATCAAGGTCAATACCGCTGCCGAAATTGCCCAGGTATCGAACGCCGACTATAACAAAAATGTGAATGGTCTGATTACCGGCGCTACCTTGCAGGGCTGGATCGATAACTGGAAAAAGAACCGGCCAAGTGGCATTACAGGACGCCTGATTATTCTGCAGATAAACAGAAAGGATCCGATCAGCGGCAATGAGTACTACATCACGCCGAAGCCGACCCAGGGGGTGTTCACATACAGCATCATATCCGATACCAGCGCCAAGAGTCGGCTGGTGATGAGCCGTTCCAATGGCGTCACCACGACTCGCGCCATGGTGCTGGATGGCGCCAGCATGGACAAGTTTCTGCATGACTACGGCATCGATCCCACACAGGACATGATCGTGTTCGCCATGGGTGTTGGCGGCTACTTTGCCAACATGCAGATGGGCCGCGGCTGGTACCTGTTTCGTTACTGGGGCGTCGCCTCCAGCCACCTGGCTGTATTGGATGGCGGGGCGAACAGTACGGCGGTCATGAACCCGAGTTATCTGGGTTCTACCGCGACCTGTGATGAGACGTCGGTTGCTGCTTCTGCTGTTGCTGTTCCTGTTGCCACACCCCCTGTCCCTATCACCGCAGCCGATGGTTCCATTGCCACCAGCTTGCTGACGGGTCCGACTGCCGCCTATGATGCCACCACGGGCGATCTCACTAATTCCTGTAGCCTGCCGGAGTCCGGTCAGGTTTCGGTGAAAAACCTGCCGCAGGATAATACCGCCTTACAGGCCACGCTGGAAGATGTGATGAATGTCGTCAAAGGCCAGGCCACGGCCTTTATCTGGGATGCCCGTTCAACGGGGGAATATGGCGCTACCCAGGGTGTGAAAGGAACCACCTATCTTGGTATTGATTTTCGCAACGGCGGGGCCAAGCAGGGCCACCCCAAGGGCGCGTTTAATTTACGGTATAGATACCTGCTGATGACCGATGGCTCATTCCGCTACAAGGATAAGGCGACGTTACAGTCCTATATGGATGGCAACCAGGTGGGCGGGGGTGAATTCCTTCGTTATGACGCAGCTTCTTCGTCGTTGGTTGCGCTGGGCGCGGGGAAGGCCTATCAGTCGGGTGAGACGATTATTACCTACTGCGAAACAACCTATCGGGCGATGATTACCGGCATCGCCGCAGGTGTCGTACTGGGTCTGCCGGTTCGCTTTTACGATGGCGC
>DRJN01000110.1 GCA_011052165.1 Gammaproteobacteria bacterium | reverse complement strand
CGGGCGGGCAAGCTCGTCATCGACGTGCCGGCGCAGTATTCCTCGCAGGAGTGTAGTCATTGCGGCTACACGCACCCGGACAACCGGCCCGACCAGGCCAAGTTCGTCTGCCAGCGCTGCGGCTACACCGACAACGCCGACCATAATGCCGCAAAAGTCATCGCGGCCCGCGGTGTGGCGCTGATTCGGTCGGGCGGATATCGCCCGAAGGCTCGGAAACGAACCATGCGCCTTCGCAACTCGGTAGGGCCGGGACGGTCCGAACCGGGGCAACCCGCCCCGACGCCGGTGGAGATCTCGATAAGTCACAACGGTGGAAACATCGTTGCGCATGGGTCGCGGAAACCGGAAACCCCCGCTACAACCCATAGGGTTTAGCGGTGGGAGAGTTCATTGCAGAAATGTTTCGGTAACGGTCTGTGGAATGAGTGATCCCAAACACTATGATTACATCGTCCTTGGAGCCGGAATTGTCGGGTTGTCCATCGCGCGGGAGCTGATTAAACGCGAGCCGGATGCCCAATTGCTGGTGATTGAGAAAGAGGATCAACTTGGTCGCCACGCCAGTGGTCGCAATAGCGGAGTGTTGCACTCCGGCATTTATTATCCTGAGGGATCGCTTAAGGCCAAGGTTTGCAGAGCCGGAGCCAAGTTGATGGCAGATTATTGTGATGAGTATAATCTTCCTATACAGCATGTTGGCAAGGTCGTTGTGCCAATTCGGGAGGAGGATGATCCCCAAGTTGATTTGCTATATCGCCGTGCGCAAGCCAATGGGGTGCACATTGAGCTCATTGATGATAAATCCCTGAAGAAGATTGAACCAGAAGCCAGGACGGCATCAGGGCGCGCCCTGTATTCGCCGGATACCGCTATTGTGGAGTCACTTACTATTTTGAACCACATTAAACAGCAACTGGTGGATCACGGCGTTTTATTTCGCTACAGTTCGCGCTGCTCGAATGCGGATAGTGAGCGTTCTGTAGTGCATTGTGATGGAGGAAGCAGTTTCGGCTATGGACATCTTTATAATGCTACAGGGGCTTATGCGGATCGCATAGCGAAGATGTTTGGGGTTGGAACTCAATATACCCTGATTCCCTTTAAAGGCAGTTACTACAAACTTCGGCCTGATGCCGATGTTGCGATTCGTGGCTTGGTGTATCCCGTACCCAATCTTGATGTTCCATTCTTGGGTGTGCACTCCGTAAAAAACATAAAAGGGGACACCTATTTTGGGCCATCGGCAATGCCTGCTTTAGGACGGGAGCATTATCGAGGTTTGGAAGGGCTGAATATTAGTGAGGTGGTGCGGATATCGTGGTATTTACTTGGGCAACTTCGATACAACAAGCAAGGCTTCAGGAAATTATTGCGAGAGGAAAGCGCACGCATGAGCAAATCAGGTTTTGCATCTGCCGCGCGAAACCTTATACCGCGAGTGAAGGACGGAATGCTGGAGACTTGTGATAAAGTAGGAATCAGGCCGCAGCTACTGGATACGGACAAGCGCGAGCTAGTCATGGACTTTTTGGTAGAAGGCAAGGGGAATACAACGCATGTGTTAAATGCCATTTCGCCCGCATTTACGAGTGCATTTAGTTTTGCAGATTTAGTCGTAAGTACATCTTCTGGCCATGCAGACGGATTTTAAATTATTTTCGATGGGGTTCAGATGAAAATTCTAGTAACTGGCGGTTGTGGCTATAAAGGTTCGGTGCTCGTGCCTAAGCTTTTGGATCAAGGTCATGCAGTGACGGTGCTAGATACCATGTGGTTCGGGAATTATCTGACAGTACATGAGAATCTCATTGTTATCAAAGGCGATGTGCGGGCCTTTGATGGTGTTCCGCTCGATAATATTGATGCAGTGATTCATTTGGCCTCGGTGGCCAATGATCCTTGTGGAGACCTGGATCCCAAACTTACATGGGAGATCAGTGCATTGGCCACAATGAAGTTGGCGGATAATGCGACTCGGGCAGGGGTTAAGCATTTTATCTATGCATCATCGGGTAGCGTTTATGGAGTCAAGGAGGAGGATCAGATTACAGAAGATTTGCCGCTCACCCCTATCTCTGAGTACAACAAAACAAAGATGGTGTCCGAGCGGGTTCTGTTGAGTTATGCGGATGACATGGCGGTTCAGATTATTCGCCCGGCAACGGTGTGCGGTTACTCACCTCGCATGCGTTTGGATGTTTCAGTTAATATGTTGACCATGCAGGCACTCACAAATGGCAGGATCACGGTGTTTGGCGGACAACAGACGAGGCCGAATATCCATATGGATGACATCACCGATGTCTATCTGCATATGCTGGAACATCCGGAATATACTGGCATCTACAATGCAGGCTTTGAGAATATATCGATTCTGGATATAGCAAATATGGTGGTGGATCATGTGCCCGCTGAGATTGTTGTAACTGAATCGAACGATCCCCGATCTTATCGTATCAACTCAGATAAATTGTTGGCAACGGGGTTCAAACCCAAGAAGAAAGCAGAGGATGCCATTAAGGAGCTTGTTGCATTGTTTGATGATGGAACTCTCAGAGATGATGCGCGCTTCTATAATTTGAAGTGCATGCAGAAAGCGGGTGTTGCATAGGCATGGCTCTGTTTCAGAATTACATTAAGCGGCTACATTCCGTCACGGATGATTTCTACTGGCACCCTGTAGATCTATTGGTTGAAGAATTAAGGGTTTGTTGGCAAGATAGAAAACGGGTCTTTTTATGCGGAAATGGTGGTAGCGCAGCGAATGCCATTCACATGGCCAACGACTTGGTTTATGCCTCTGCACCCAGCGGCAGTGGTATTCGAGCGCTCGCTTTACCTGCGAATATCGCGATTATTTCCTGCATAGGCAATGATATGAGTTATCAGGATATCTTTTCCCACCAAATTGCAACACAAGGTGATTCCGGGGATGTGCTCATTGCTTTATCAGGCAGTGGAAACTCGGAAAACATCGTTCGAGCAATCAAACAGTCACAGTCTATGGGCATTAAAACCTTCGCTATTCTGGGCTATGATGGCGGTGTTAGCAAGGATCTGGCGGATATTGCCATTCACTTTCCCGTTGATGATATGCAGATAGCAGAGGATCTTCAGCTGATTGTGGGGCATATGGTGATGCAGAAACTGATGGAACCAACAGATGATGCCAAATCATCTGCGGGTGAATCAGCATGAAAGAAAAAATTGTGGTTGTTGGCAGCAACTCATTTTCTGGCGCAAGTTTTGTTGACGCAGCCCTCAAAGAAGGTTCGCATGTTATCGGCGTTAGCCGTTCAGCAGAGCCTCATGATGCGTTATTGCCTTACAAATGGAGCCCGAACCGTACCAGCTTCTCATTTCATCAGCTCGACCTAAATAAGAATCTGGATGAAATCATAGAGATTATTCATAGCGAAAAGCCTGATTATGTGGTGAACTATGCCGCCCAAAGCATGGTGGCCCAGAGCTGGGAACATCCCGAGCATTGGTACATGACTAATGTGGTTTCCACAACCCGGTTTCATGAACAGTTGCGCCATTGCGACTTTATCAAGAAATATGTTCATATTTCCACGCCTGAAGTGTACGGCAATTGCGAAGGTGATGTTCAGGAAAATACCAACTACCACCCCAGCACGCCCTATGCTATTTCGCGAGCAGCAGCGGATATGAACCTGAGAGCATATTTTGATGCCTATAAATTCCCCGTTGTTTTTACCAGATCCGCAAATGTCTATGGTCCGGGGCAGCAATTGTATCGCATCATTCCACGGACGATTCTGTTTATAAAACTAGGCAGAAAGCTGCAATTGCATGGGGGCGGTGTTTCCGAGCGTTCATTTATCCATATCAACGATGTATCCGACGCTACGCTTCGCATTATGCGTAACGGCCAACTGGGAGGAATTTATCATATTTCGACCAAACGCGTTATCTCCATCAAAGCGTTGGTACAGCTCATATGCGATCGTATGGGAGCATCATTTGAGGATTGCGTGGAAACCTCAGATGAAAGACTCGGCAAAGATGCCGCTTATTTGCTTGACAGCACTAAAATACGTGAAACACTTGGCTGGCGGGACCATATTCAAATGAAGGAGGGGATCGACGAAGTGATTCACTGGGTAGAACAAGGTTATGACGAATTGCAACGTCTTCCATTTGATTACAACCACAAAGCGTAATGGAGACTTCAAGTGGTTCCTGAATTGAGATTGGGAACATTGCGTGATATTGCACGCGAAGCCCGCATTCGTATTATTACCAACTCCCACAAGACGCATACCCCGCATTTGGGGTCATGCCTTTCATGTGTTGATATATTGGTCGCCGCTTACTTTAATGGCTTGCGCATTGACCCGAAAAAACCAAAAGATCCGGAGCGCGATCGATTCATTCTGAGCAAAGGGCATGGCGCGGCCGCCCTGTTTCAGATTCTGGCCATGAAAGGTTTTTATCCCGAGTCGGCGCTTGAATCCTATGGGCAGAACGGGAGTGTTTTTGCCGAGCATCCCCCGATCCCGGATCATTTGCCGGGGATAGAAGCTGCCACTGGTTCGCTTGGGCACGGCCTGCCCATTGCTTTAGGCATGGCCTTGGCCGCCAGAATCCGGAAGCAGCGCTACAATGTGATTGCGCTCCTTGGCGATGGGGAATGTAACGAAGGTTCCGTTTGGGAAGCCGCCATGATGGCCGCAGCCCAGCGAGTAGCCAACCTCATGGTGATTGTCGATTTCAATAAGTGGCAGGCTACAGGTCGGAGCGAAGAAGTGCTCGAGTTGACCCCGCTTGCGGACAAATGGCGTGCGTTTGGCTGGAATGCCCGTGAAATAGATGGTCATGATATGGTGCAATTGGCCGATGTGTTATTCAAAAAAAACAGCGATGGCAAGCCGGTTGCCGTTATTGCGCATACGGTTAAAGGCAAGGGCGTCTCCTTCATGGAAGACGATAACAACTGGCATTACCGCATACCTTCGAAGGAAGAGCTTGATGCCGCGTGCCATGAACTGGAAATTGGCGCATGAGAAACGCGTTCGCCGACGAGGCTACCCAACTGGGTGACGCCGACCCTCGCATCGTACTTTTATCGGGGGATATCGGCAACCAACTGTTTGACAGGTTCAAAAGCAAAAAAGATGGGCGTTTTTTCAACTGTGGTATCGCCGAGGCGAACATGATGGGCGTGGCCGCC
Source organism: Gammaproteobacteria bacterium (assembly GCA_011052165.1). GTDB lineage: Bacteria > Pseudomonadota > Gammaproteobacteria > UBA6429 > Thiohalophilaceae > JAADGZ01. The sequence continues at coordinate 8,201 of DRJN01000110.1, read as the reverse complement.
GGCATGGCTCTTTCCGGTCTTCGCCCAATCATCTATACCATCGCCCCTTTCACGACAAGCCGCTGCTACGAGCAAATCAGGGACGATGTGTGTTGTCATAATTTGCCAGTCATCATTGTTGGTACCGGATCCGGTTTGAGCTATGCCGAGCTCGGCCCAACGCATCATTCGTGCGAGGATTTGGCAATTATGCGGGTGCTGCCGAACATGACGGTTCTTGCCCCGGCCGACGAAGTCGAACTCCGTCAGTGTCTGCGGGCCGCCCTCAAGCTGAGCGAGCCCGCATACATCCGGATCGGAAAAAAAGACGAAGAGATCATTCAGAAGAAAGACGAAAATTTCGAGATCGGACGTTCGATCACCGTTCGGGAGGGGTCGGACACATGCTTGATCGGCACAGGAACTATTTTACCGGTTGTATTGGGAGCGGCTGACGCGCTTGCTGTTCAGGGTGTAGCGGCCAGGGTTGAAAGTTTCCACACAATCAAGCCACTTGATGAGAAAACGCTGGCCGACGTATTTTCCCGTTATCCGGTTGTCGCGGTTATTGAGGAGCACAGCCGCATCGGCGGCCTTGGTGGAAGTATTGCTGAGTGGCTTACCAAACAGGATCGAATGAATGGCAGGCTGATTTCGTTTGGAACGGATGATTCATTCATGCATAAAATTGGCACTCAGGATTATGCCAGGGCCAGGTATGGTTTGACCTCGGAAAATATCGCCTGTCAGGTGATGGCCATCATAGCATGATTTCGGACTGGCATGCGGATCGGATTTGATTTCGATAACACGATTGTCAGCTATGATCCGCTGTTTTACAATGTGGCTGTGGAACAATCCCTTGTCCCGGTTGGCTTGCCAAAGTCCAAGCTGGCGGTGCGCGATTATTTGCGCCAATCCGATCATGAGAATGTATGGACTGAACTACAGGGTTATGTCTACGGGGCAAGGACGAACGAGGCGACTGCATATCCCGGAGTAATTGATTTCATGCGACTTGCCCGTGATAGCGGAATTTCCATGGTAATTGTCAGCCACAAGACCAGACACCCGTTCCTGGGACCAGAATACGACCTGCATGAAGCGGCCAGAAGCTGGGTTTCAATTGCACTGACAGATGGAACGGATCATCTGATTGAACCGAAGCAGGTTTTTTTTGAATTAACAGTAGAAGATAAAATAGCCCGCATAGCCGAAATCCAATGTGACTATTTCATTGATGATCTTCCCGAGATACTGCTGATGTCAGGCTTTCCGGAAAACACAGGGCGTATGCTGTTCGATCCGGAGGCCAGATATGGCACAGGCGGAAATGTCACGAGGTTTGGCTCATGGCAGGAAATCAGGGCTTTTTTTGAGCTAAAATGGAAAGCTCACAGCTAAGGTCATTGGTCGCCGATTTGCTTCTGGATGCTGGGATTGATGCCGGCGGCATTGATATAGGCTTAATAAATGGCGGAGGCAATAATCAGGTATTTGTGGTCCATGCCCGAGCAGGGAAATATCTTGCAAAAGTCTACTACGCCAGTTCGTCTGACCCGCGCAATCGGCTTGGTTCGGAATTTTCATTTCTTTCATATGCATGGGGCATAGGGCTTCGATGCATTCCCGAACCGATTTGTTGCTGCCCGGAGAAAAACATAGGCTTGTATGAGCTTGTTGAGGGTAGGAAGATGGTATCTGCTGAATTAACACGGCAGCATATCATTGAAGCCGGCCGCTTTATCCGGGAACTCAATGCAGGGCCGAATCGAGACAGAACGCTGCCCGTGGCATCCGAGGGTTGTTTCAGCATTGAGCAACATTTCGCACTTATTGATAGACGCGTCAAAAGATTACAGAACCTGCCTGATGTCTCTGATCTCGATCGCCGGGCGAACCTTTTTGTGGATGAAATTGAAGACGCATGGATTAAAGTCAGGCATGGGATATCTTCCGGAAGCGAATCAATACACGTGCAACTCGCCATAGACGATCGTTGCATCTCACCGTCGGATTTCGGGTTCCACAACGCCTTGTTAAGAAATCCTGGAGAAATCTGTTTTATCGACTTTGAGTATGCGGGTTGGGACGATCCGGCAAAAATGTGTGACGACTTTTTTTTCCAGCCCGCGGTTCCGGCGCCATCTGATTATTTTAACCTGTTTGTATCGGAGGCATTGAGTTACTCGCAAAACCGCGAAACAATGGTTGAGCGCGCGCGGCTGTTTTTGCCCATGTTTCATATGAAATGGTGTTGTATCATGCTTAACGAGTTTTTACCGGTTGCCGCAGGGCGGCGCAGATTTTCCAATCCGGCTATCGATCTTGAACAGAGCAAACGAGTGCAGCTGGAAAAGGCGCAACAATTTTTCAATTCAGGACTGGCATAGCATGGCATATATAGATTTTCTTTCTTCAGTGCACAAAAGTACCGTGCGTGATTATCTCGCACGAGTGAACGATCCCGAATATCCAAAGCCAAAGGCGGCGGAACTGGCTAGACAATGGGGGTTCGACTACTGGGACGGCGATCGCCGAATATGTTACGGAGGTTACCGCTATATGCCGGGTCGCTGGGCGCCGGTAGCCAGAGCAATGATTGAGCATTATGGCATTAAACCGGGTGACAAGATACTGGACATCGGCTGCGGCAAAGGCTTTTTGCTCTACGAGATCACCCTGCTGGTGCCTGGGGTTGAAGTTTACGGGATAGATATCTCAGATTATGCGATCAAGAATTCCAAAGATGAAATCAGGGCTTATCTGCGAGTGGGGAATGCGACGGACTTGTCTTTTCCAGACCACGCCTTTGATTTGGTATACTCAATTACTACGCTTCACAATCTGCATAATTATGATCTCGACAAAGCGTTGCGTGAGATGGAGCGTGTCGGGAAGGAAAACAAATACCTTTGCGTTGAGTCGTACCGCAACGAAACCGAGAAGGCGAACCTTCTTTACTGGCAGGTTACATGTGAGGCCTTCTGCACCCCCGAAGAATGGGAATGGTGGTTCAGGCAGACCGGCTATACCGGCGACCACTCCTTCATTTACTTCGAGTAAGGGAAGAAACCATGTCCGCCATGCCCAAAACCATGAAGGCCGCCGTGCTTATCGAGCTCAAAGCACCTCTCGTCATCGCCAACATTACAATGCCAGAAGCCCTGGCTGTCGGGCAAGTACTGGTAAAAATCCATTTCAGCGGCATTTGCGGTTCGCAACTCGGCGAAATTAATGGCGCCAAGGGTGAAGATAAATATCTGCCTCATCTGCTTGGCCACGAGGCTTCCGGCACTGTTCTTGATATTGGTCCTAGTGTGAAACACGTCAAGGCTGGTGACAAGGTTGTTCTTCACTGGCGTAAGGGGCTGGGTATCGAATCCGAAACGCCCGATTTCACGTGGGGGGAGCGCAGGGTAAATGCCGGCTGGATCACGACATTCAACGAGTACGCTATCGTTTCCGAAAATCGTGTTACCACTATTCCCGCGGACAGCGATATGGAGGTCGCCGCCCTGTTTGGTTGCGCAGTGATTACCGGCTTCGGTGTTATTGAGAACAACGCCAAGGTGCATATTGGTGAATCGGTGGTTGTCTTCGGCACTGGTGGTATCGGCCTCAATATCGTACAAGCTGCAGCCTTGGTTTCCGCCTACCCTATTATCGCTGTAGACATGTATGACAACAAGCTCGAGCTGGCCAAAAAGATGGGTGCAACCCATGTGATCAATAGCAGCATTGGTGATGTCAGGCAGGAAATTCTCGATATCACAGGCGTGTCCGGTACCGATGTTTTTATCGACAACACAGGTCAGCCATCTATCATTGAAATGGGATATCAGATTACCCAGCCTCAAGGACGAGTGACCTTGGTGGGCGTACCACGCAAAGACAATAACATCTCGATTTACTCACTGCCACTTCATTTCGGCAAGACAATCCGCGGCTCCTATGGTGGAGAGGCCATCCCGCATGTAGACATCCCGCGCTATCAGAAACTTCTTGATGCGGGCCGCATTGAATTAAGGTCTTTGATCACCGAATATTTCAAACTGGATGAAATCAACACGGCGATCCAGAGAATGCGAAGCGGGGAACTCTCGGGACGTTGTTTGATCAAGATGGGTGAATTCTCCCCTGAGTTACGTGCTAAAGAGCCAACATAAGTTTTGTGGGCATTGAAGTGGAGATTCGCTAAATTATTGTGAATATGCTGCCGATCATAACATGGATAATGGCCAGTGCCTGATTGTCTCCTTTGTGGGCAACCATTGAGTCAAAATTTAATGCTTCCTTTTGGTTCTTTGGTAGCTTGTAATCGTTTTGAAAACCAAGGCCTCAGACGGGCAGAAACACATTTGCTTTCCGTAACCGAATGCGAAGCGTGTAATTTAGTACAGCTTTCCGAGTTTCCTCCGCTTAACTTTGTTCGTCCACGAGTTCCCTGGATTCATTACAATGAACCTGTGGCTCACCTTGATGCTGTCGCTAGCCAACTACAGAGTCTTTTGTCTATGGAGACAGCATGTGTTGTGGGAGTTGGTCCATTTGACGACCCTTTGCTGGACCGATTGCCGGACTGTAGATTTTCTCAAATAAAGTTGGACATCGCTTCCCGGTTGCCGATAGAGCAGGGAAGCTATCCATACCTGGAAAGCATTCAGGAATTGCTGCGCCCAAATATCCTTGCCGACCTTGCTGCTGAGCAAGGCACGGCACACCTTGTATCCTGCCGCTATCTACTGGAGCATAGTCATGACCCTATCGCAACTTTGCAGGGTCTTCGGCATTTGATAAAAGCTGATGGTTTTCTGCTCATTGAGATTCCGGATAGCACGAAATTTTTGTCCACGATGGATTACAGTTTTATATGGGAAGAGCACATTTGTTATTTCACGGAGGAAACATTTCGTGCGTGTGCTCTTCGTGCAGGATATGAGGTTACGCATTTTTTTCGGTATTGCGGCACACTTGAAGATGCACTGGTTTTTATATTGCGTCCCCAGCCGCATACACGCGACAAGGTTACGTTAAGTCAGAAATGTAAAAGCTCGGATATTTTCCTGAATTACCGTGCCGAGTTTGATCATGTCAGGGAAAAGCATATCAATGCCCTAGAAAAAATTACCGCTACCGGACGCAAGGTAGTGATTTTCGGCGCCGGGCATCAGTCCGTAATGTTTATCAATGCACTGGGACTGCAGGACCATATCGCTTACGTCATCGATGATGATCCGGATAAGGCTGGTTATCTAATTCCAGGTACAGCAATAGAGATTGTTAGTTCGGAGCAACTGACAAACGATCACTCAATAGATGTTTGTCTACTTGGCGTGAATCCGGGAGTGGAAGAGAGAATAAGGGCGGAATGTTCTGCCTATTTGAATTGTGGCGGCAGAATGTGCTCAATCTTTCCTGGTGCCGGTACTGATACTCTTATGGATGAGTTGTTTAGAGGTTGCTGTGAACCTGATTAAAAAATCCTCTGGAGTTTATATGGCCCTTGGTCCGATTGCAGCAATCGGCTGCGATGAGATTGAGTTCCTGCGTCGCGAGGTATACCGGAATGAGAAGGGACGGGTACGCATCAATCTTCACTCTGAAAATGCTGATCCGTTGCATGAAATGTTCATTGCTATGCGGCCTGATTCTTATATCAGGCCGCATAAACATCTGAACAAAAGTGAAGCATTCCATATCATCTATGGCGAGGCAGATATTATTATATTTGAAGATGATGGAAGAATCAGGGAAGTAGTGCACCTTGCATCGGGTAGTAGCATAAAGGCTTTTTACTACCGGATGTCGAAGTCATTCTTTCACACATTGGTAATTAGATCGGATGTTCTGGTGGTACACGAAATTACCAACGGTCCATTTATCAATGATGCAACCATTTTTGGGGATTTTGCTCCAGATGCGAGTAGTGGTTTTAATGTGATTAGTGCATGGCAAAATGAATTGGCTGATCGTGTGCGACAGATGCCATGAAGCCTTTTGGTCAAGTCGTGGTGGTTGGTGGATCAAAAGGCTTGGGAAAAGTAATTTCCGAACGATTTATTGCGCGAGGATATACGGTGACGGTGATTTCGCGTAATCGGCCATCTGATGAATTGCGCGCAAATCATGTGGTCTCCGATCTTGAAACTATGATTTCGAGTGATTCTGTGGTTAACGAAGCAGTTCGATTTGGCGGTAAGGTCAGGTATTTGATCTTTTGTCAGCGATACCGTGGTTCCGGTGATCCGTGGCAAGGAGAAATCCAGGTTACGCTGATGGCGACCAGACTTATGGTGAATGGGTTTTCTGATCATTTCTGTGAAGAGGGTGATCGTGCCATCTGTGCTGTCAGTTCCGTATACGCAGAATTTGTCGGGGGATCGCAACCGGATAGCTATCATGTTGCAAAAGCTGGTCTTAATCAGTTGGTAAAATTTAATGCGTGTATACTGGGAAGGAAAGGTATACGGGTTAATGCAATCATGCCGCTGACATATCTCAAGGCGGAGTCCAAGGATTTCCACTTGGCTAACTCAGCCTTGATGAGGCTTTATCAGGATTTTGTACCCATGAGAGCTATTGGTAGCGTAGATGACTCAGCTAATCTCATTGAATTTCTGTGCAGCGAAAAGGCGTCTTTTATCAATGGACAGGCTATTTTTGTGGATGGAGGCGTATCAGCCATCTGGCCCGAAGAATTGGCTAGGTCCATGGCTGGAATATGACTTGGCAAGTAGAAACAATTATTTTAATAGGAGATGCCTTGACAGACTTTAAACATAGAAATGATTGCCGTCTTTGTGGTGCGGTAAATCTTGAATTGGTTTTACCCATCCTCCCTTCACCAATTGGCGATGCATTCGTGCCAAAGCAGAAAATTGGAGAGGTCCAGAATCTCTACCCGCTTGATACTTACATCTGTTTGGAGTGCGGGCATTTACAAAATTTGGATGTAGTAGACCCGGAAATATTGTTTCGTAATTACACATACCGAACATCAGTATCCTTGGGTTTGGTGAAGCATTTTCAAAAATATGCGGAGGCTGTTGTCAATGAACTCGGCATCCAGAAGAATTCGCTGGTTGTCGAGATCGGCAGTAACGATGGTTCCTTGTTAAAGGCGTATAAAGCACTTGGTATGCGTGTAATCGGCATTGACCCGGCAAAGACAATCGCTGAATTGGCAACCGCCGAAGGTGTAAGAACTTTGCCGGATTTCTTTTCATTTTCGATTGCTAAAAAAATTCTTGCTGAGAATGGTATAGTCCAGGTTATATGTGCTAATAATGTTTTTGCGCACGCAGACAATATTAACGATATCGTAAAGGGCATAAGAATGTTACTTGCACCCAATGGGGTTTTTGTCTTTGAAGTATCTTACATGCCGGATATTATTGACAACTTTGTTTTTGACACCATTTACCACGAGCATGTTTCCTATCATGCATTAATTCCTTTGGAGCGTTTCTTCAACAGGTTGGATATGTCGCTTTTTAATGTCGTACGTGTGGCTACGAAAGGAGGGTCGATCCGTGGGTTTGCGCAGCCAATGTCAACAGGGAAACACAAGAAGACAGGTTGTCTGAAAAAGATGCTTGATGAGGAGAATCGCAGATGTATTTCGCACCCTGAAATTTACCGTGCTTTTTATCAAGATATCGAGAAACAAAAAAGGATTGTCCTCGAATATTTGGATTATGCAATTGCAGGAGGCAAGACTGTTGGCGCATACGGCGCATCGACTACGACCACGACGCTGTTATATCATTTTGAACTACAAAAACGGATACAATTAATTGTTGACGATAATCCCTTAAAACAAAATCTTTACAGTCCAGGTGAGCATATACCTGTCTATTCTTCATCGGTATTATACTCAACACCTCCAGATATTATTCTTATATTAGCCTGGCAATACTCGACCGCAATTATGAAGAAACATGAATGTTATATGAAGAATGGTGGAAAATTTGTAGTGCCATTGCCCAACTTGAAAGTATTTCCTCAGAAATGCTGAAGAAATGCTGATCAATTTATGACCGGTTCTCGTGAGTTCAGAATCGTCAATACCTGCGTTGCCAATTTTGCCAATGGTCTTGCTATCGGCGGCGATCACCGCCTTGGCCCTGGCGGTTTTGAATTGCATACCAGATCATCCGGAATCAATCAGTGCGCCCAGTAGATTGTCGGATTTGGCTCTGGGGCATCCATTTAACCGG
>DRJN01000109.1 GCA_011052165.1 Gammaproteobacteria bacterium | reverse complement strand
ATGCAACACAGCGGATGGTGCGAAGTGTTTCAATGTTTTGCGATCTCTGTGGCTTTGTTGGGTTTCATAAGCATCATTCGGCCCAACCTGCATAAACGATACTTCGTCAGCTTGACGCGGGGTAGTTCATTCAAGCCCGACTATTTTCAATGGCTTGTTTCAACTTGCCAACGGCCTGGGCTTTCAATTTTTTGATGGGCAGCCGATAACGCTTGTCGGTGGCTGACAGCAGGCCGCCCAGGGCCATCATTAACGCGCCGAGCCAGATCCAGCGAATGAAGGGTTTGTAATAAATGCGTACGGCCCATGCCGTACTGTTTGGCAAGGGCGATCCAAGAGAGATATATATATCCCGGAATAGACCGACATCAATAGACGCTTCGGTCATGGTCCGACCCTGAACGAAATAGAAACGTTTTTCCGGGTGTAATATGTTTATCTCCTGACCATTGCGGCTGACGCGAATATGTCCAATGTTCGATTCGTAGTTGGGTCCCCGACTTTTTTCCATACTAATGAAGTCGAATGTCATTCCGGCCAGCTTGATGCTTTCGCCTGGCGCCAGACGGATGTCGTGTTCGATGCTGTAAACGCTGGTCAGCGTGACGCCAATGACAAATATGGCGATGCCCAGGTGGGCAAGGCTCATGCTGTAAAATTCACGCGGCAGACTTCTTATGCCGGAGATGAATCCGGATTTGTTCTTCAGCCTGTTTTTTAAATCGCTAAGGATGGACAACACAATCCAGAAGGCCAGACTGATGCTGATGGTGACACCGAATGAAATTTTATCATAAAGCACATAGGCAAAGAGCAGACTGAGTACCACGCTGGCCACTGCCAGTTTGCCCAGGCGTTTAAACAGACGGCGGGGATCATCTTTTTTCCAGCGGGTATGAGGGCCAATGCCCATGAGCACCAGCAATACCAGCATAATGGGGACGAAGACACGACTGAAGTAGGGCGGGCCAACCGAGATCTTGCCCATATTCAGGGCTTCAAGAATCAGCGGGTATATGGTGCCAAGCAAAACGGAAGACATGGCAACGACCAGTAGCACGTTGTTGCTGAGTAGCAACGTTTCGCGGGATAGCAGCTGGAAGCCACCGAGGCCTTTAACTTTGGGCGCCCGCCAGGCATAGAGCATCAGAGAACCACCCACCACCACGGCGAGAAAAATCAGCATATATACACCTCGTGCCGGATCGACAGCAAAGGCATGCACCGAGGTTAGTACACCGGAGCGTACCAGAAATGTGCCTAGCAGACTGAGGGAAAAAGCGAAAATAGCCAGTAACACCGTCCAGTTTTTGAAAGCGCTGCGTTTCTCTGTGACGGCCAGTGAATGCATCAGGGCCGTGCCCACCAGCCAGGGCATAAAGGATGCATTTTCGACGGGATCCCAGAACCACCATCCCCCCCAGCCGAGTTCATCGTAGGCCCACCAGCTTCCCACGGTGATACCGATAGTAAGAAAAACCCAGGCAATGGCCGTCCAGGGCCGGGACCAGCGTGCCCAGGCGGCATCAAGGTGACCTCCGAGAAGGGCGGCAATGGCAAAGGCAAAGGCGACGGAAAAGCCGACGTAGCCCATGTAAAGCATAGGTGGATGTACGACCAGTCCCGGGTTCTGAAGCAGCGGGTTGAGATCGCGACCGTTGGCGGGAATAGATTCTATTGGAATCCGAAGAAAGGGGTTGGAAGTCAGCAGCATGAACAGCAGGAAGCCGATGCTAACCATGCCCATGACCGCAATGACTCGTGCAACAGTATCCTGTGGCAGGCTCTTACTAAAGCTGGCTACGGCCACCGTCCACAGCGACAATAGCAGGGTCCAGAGTAACAAGGAACCTTCATGGGCACCCCAAAGTGCCGCAATCCGATAAGGCAGAGGCAGGTCCGAGTTGGAGTTCGAGGCCACATAGACCAGGCTAAAATCGTTGTTAATAAAGGCGTTGAGTAATATAACAAAGGCAAGGGAGATAAAGAAAAACTGTCCCCAGGCGGCATGCTGCGCTACTGCCATCCAGCCGGGTTTACCCAGGCTTGCACCAATTAGAGGGATAGTGCCTTGCACGATGGCAAGACACAGGGCGAGTATCAGGGCGAAATGGCCAAGCTCGGGGATCATGCTAGTTTCCTGTCATGGTGGACTGTAATTTCAATTTCTGGGCGTCACTGATAGCCTGGGCGGCTTCGGGAGGCATGTAGTTTTCATCGTGTTTGGCGAGTACAGTACTGGCAACAAAAACACCATCCGCACCTAGTTTACCCTGGGCCACGACACCCTGACCTTCACGGAATAGATCCGGCAGAATACCGGTATAGATAACCGGCACCTTGTTGACGGTATCGGTCACCTCAAAATGGATTTCAAGATTATTGCTGTTACGCTTGAGCGAGCCCTTTTCAACCAGGCCGCCGATGCGGAAAAGATGGTTCCTGGGTGCGTCCCCAGCGAGGATCTGGCTGGGACTATAGAACAGGTTAATATTTTGCCGGAGAGCAACCGCGGCGAGCGCCACGGCGCTGCCGATGCCAGCGATCATCAGGACAATCAAAGCCAGGCGTTTGCGGCGTTTGGGGTGTTTGGGGAGGAGTCGCATGATTAAATCTCGTTCAGGGTGACTTCAAAATAGCGTTAAGGTTTTGTCGATTAAAAAGTTTTGACAATCAAAAAGACGAAAAAGTTTAAAGTTATTCTAAATTAATAGTCAGATCCGTACTGACATTGTTGATAAAATCGGGGCCGGCTTGTCGAATACGGGTAGAGAATTTTATCATACACTTACTTCTCGACAGGCTCTGGGCGAACGGTGTCATACACCATTATTTTTCATCCTGGGCGCGCCGCAGGCGGCGCTTGATGCTGGCGATATGCCATTTTTTGCGTTGCATGGGCAGGATGACATTCCATAGCAGGATGACCAGCGCCAATCCATAGGATGGCCAGACATACATGGCGTAGCCGCCCATGTGGAAAAATGCTTTCATTCATCAGATCCCATGATCATATTTTTCATCCAGGTGGTATCGCGTTCACGCTCCAGAATTTCAACCCGGGCGCGCATCAGCAGGGTGGTAGCAAAATAGAGTTTAAAGGCCAGGAACATGGTGAGCAGGGGGATCAGCATGCTGGTCGCCATGGCTGATTTGCCGAAGCGGGTGACCGTTGGACCCTGATGCAGGGTGTTCCACCACTCCACCGAATAGTGAATGATAGGAATATTGACCACGCCGACCAGCGCCAGTATGGCACAGGCGTTGGCGGCGGTGCGTCTGTCCTCAATGGCGGATTGCAGGGCAATAAATCCCAGATAGAGAAACAGCAGAATAAGCTCTGAAGTCAGGCGTGCATCCCAGATCCACCAGGTTCCCCACATGGGTTTGCCCCAGAGCGATCCGGTAACCAGAGCCAGAATGGTAAAGGCTGCGCCCAACGGGGCCGCGCTGGAGGCGATGATATCCGCCATTTTCATTTTCCAGATGAGACCGATGCCGCCCGCGATCGCCATGACCACATATACAAACATGGACATCCAGGCGGCGGGGACATGGATGTAGATGATGCGGTAGCTTTCACCTTGCTGATAATCGGTGGGGGCGACGATCAAGCCTAGATAAAGACCGATAATAAATGTGATCAGGGTGCTCCAGCCCAGCCAGGGGATAAGACGATCGGCAAACCGGTAAAAATGCTTGGGGGAGGCGAGTCTATGAAAAAATGACCACATGTCTTTCTAAGGTTCCAGATAGGCTGTTTTTCGCCTGAAGGCGAGCTTAGAGGTAATAAATCTTCCTAAGCTATAAATATATTCTACCATGCGCCGAGCCTCATTTCTTGCGTTAAAAAATTTAAATCACAAGAAAAACTTGCATTTACCGCAGGCTGATGCGTAATGCCGCCGCCGTGGCCAGGGGTGCCAGAGTCAGAGCCAGGGCAAACATAGCGGCGAGAAAATACAGTTGTCCCTTGATGCTTAGATCGGCTGCCGACGTTGCGATGGCGTTACTGGCAAAAATCAGTACCGGAATATACAGGGGCAGAACCAGCAAGGAAAGCAAAACGCCTCCGCGGTGCAGACCCACGGTCAGGGCGACGCCGATAGAACCCACCAGGCTGAGAACCGGCGTACCCAGGGCCAGCGTCGCCAGCAATGCTGGCATGGCATGATAGGGTAAAAATAGCAGTACGCCCAGTAGTGGTGCCAGGATAATCAGCGGCAGGCCGCTGACCAGCCAATGGGCGATAATCTTGCCCAATACAAGAACCGGCATGGGGTGTGGACTCAGCAGCATTTGTTCCAGCGAGCCATCTTCGAAGTCGGACCGGAAGATACTGTCCAGGGACAACATCGTGGCGAGCAGGGCTGCCACCCAGATCACCCCCGGCGCCATGGTCTTCAGAAGCCCGGACTCGGGACTGACGGCCAGGGGAAACAGGCTGACGATAATCACAAAAAATATCAACGGGTTGGCAATTTCTGAGCGCGTGCGCAACGCCAGCGTCAGATCGCGTTTAATGACAGCAATAAAGGCTTTGGAAAGTGAAGAGTTTGTCATGTCGCGAGATTCACGCTGGATAGATGGTCTTTTGAGAGGTCCAGTGGGTGATGGGACGTGAGGATAGCCATACCACCGTCAAGGACATGCTCGGTAATCATGTTTTCGATTTGTTTTTGGCCCTGAATATCAATTGCCGTAAAGGGTTCATCCAGAATCCAGAGCGGTGCGGGGCAGATCAATAATCGAGCCAGCGCCACGCGGCGGCGTTGGCCGGCAGAAAGTGTCCGGGAAGGCACGTCTTCGAAGCCAAACAAACCCACTTTTTCCAGCGCATCATCCAGCGCCAGAGTATTACTTCGGGCCGCTATGGCCTGGGATACGCGCAGATTTTCCAGCGGTGTGAGTTCGCCCTTAACCCCATGAACATGGCCGATATAGGTCAGGTTGCTTAGAAACGCCACTCGTTCCTCATTGATATCATGGCCGTTCCAGTAGATTTCTCCCTCATCCGCCAGACGCAGGCCGCAGAGCATGCGCAGCAGAGTGGTCTTGCCGCTGCCGTTGGGTCCTTCTATCTGGATGGCGTGACCGGGGGTGAGATGAAAGCTTAGTCTGGAAAACAGAGTGCGATCTTCACGGGAGCAGCTTAAATTGCGAATTTCCAGTCCTTCGCGGGTGGGGGGGCTTGATCTAGATGTCATGCATGGGCCAGTGTTTTGATATCCCTACTGATATGAATTCTGCTGCATAAAATGTTGAAGGATACCAGTAGTGAATAGTCGGGGGCCAGTGCAGATTTACAGGGAGGTTTGCCAGGACAGATTTAATGTTGTGGTTAAAGGCCAGATCTGTCTCTGCCGATAAAAAAGCCATGGATCATGCGGGGAATATTGAAATTTGCGCGACGGACAGGGACCGGCATGAGCGTTTAAAGCAGCTTGCCTGGATTGCTTTGTTGATCGGATCGGCGGCTGCCATGGTATTGGGAGGGTTAATCTATTTTCTAAGTACGGATGGCGGCGCGAGTTATACAGAAATACTCAATGCGCACAGACTCAGCCAGTCCCATCTCGTTCCGGCATTATGGGTTGCCGGTTTGTTTCTGCTTTCGCTGGTGGCGCTGATAACGGGAATCATCGCTCTTTATAGCAGTTTTCGGGTCGCGGGTCCATTGTACCGGTTTGCGCGTAACCTGAGTGTCTCAGAAAAACACTCTATTATCGGTATTCGTCAGGGTGACTGTCTGCAGGACGTGTCCCAACAACTGCAAGATAGTATTCATACTCTGGATGCGCATAAGCAAAATATTCAGGAATTGCTTGAAAAAGCGGAAACCTGTTTGCAGTCTCCCGATAAAGCGGCGGTGGTGGAATATGCGGCCTTAACCAGGCAACTGAGAGCGAAGCTTGATGGGGTGCATATTATATGATCCGAGGCGGGCTGCCCTTTGTTCTTGTTATGTTACTTTTGGTATCAGGATTCCTAATACCGGGAAAGGTGGCAGCAACCAGCCAACCCGCCCATGATGCCAATTGCGCTGCCTGTCACCTGGCGGGATCCCGCACCACCGCCAGCAATGCTCATCAGTTACTCAGCAGTCAGGAAAAGATATGTGGCGCCTGTCATAAAGATGCGTTGCGTCTGAGTCATGCTACCGGGTTTACGCCTAAGCGTATTTTACCTGCCGAATATCCCCTTGACTGGAAAGGCGATCTGACCTGTAGTACCTGCCATGATATTCATTCCGGCAAGCCAGGGTTGTTGCGGGGTGAGAAGCGGGGCCGGGCGTTGTGCATGGCCTGTCATGACAGCGCATTTTTTGCCGCGATGTCTGATTCCGGCGCCTCAATTATGAGCAACGGCCATCTGGATGCCCGGAGTAACAAGAATCTGGGCGGTCTGGATGCCTTTTCCATTCAGTGTTTAACTTGTCATAGCGCCAATGCGGATGGCGGTCCTGCGGTAGAGATCGATTCCCAGGGACTGGTGCGCCATGCGGATGGGGCGGTGAATCATCCCGTGGGGGTGAATTATGAGAAAGCCTCACGCTATGGCGGCTATCGCCTTCGGACGCGCCTGCCCAAGGCGATCATGTTGCCGGATGGGCGGGTAGGGTGTATTTCATGCCATCAGGGTTATACGCAGAAACATGGAAAACTGGTGATGTCGAATCAGGGTTCAAAGCTGTGTTTTGAGTGTCACGATCTATGACTACGAATAATGAATGGTTAAAGCCCGAGCATCGGCGTCGCCGGCATTTTATCGATGCCAGCATTCAGGGACGCCTGTTGGCAGCGCTTGTCATGCTTGAACTGATTTTGTTTAGCGGTGCTATGGTCTGGTTGTATCTGGATTTAAACGCGATCATAGAAGGAAATCTCTACCGGGTTCATTACGCTGATACAGAAGGGTTATCCCCTTTTCTGGCAATCCTGTTTACCATTATACCGGTTATCCTGCTAGTGAACCTGGCCGCCCTGTGGTTGGCGGATGTAATCTGGCGTGGTTACGTCAGGCGCATTGTTAAGCAGTTGCGCAGAATCCTTGCGCGGATTTCAAAACTGGATTTAAGGGAACAGCCGGAAGACCGTAGTGTTCATCATGATGTCATTGAGAAGGCGCGTAGCTGGTTGGCAAATGAACGGCAGACGTTTCAGGAAATAAAAAAGACAGTGAGCGCACTTCCCGAGACGATTGACTTTACAGACGAAAAAGAACGGGTTCGAGTCAGGTCAGCATTGCGGAAATTGAGGACTTTTTTAACGTAAATTTGAAAGTATTAATCGTTGCAACAGTATTTGCATGTATTTTATTCCCTCACCCCCACCCTCTCCCAGAGGGAGAGGGGGCTATGATGCAAATACTGTTGCAACGATTAATATGGCAAAAAACGCCTAACACGACTGTCTTATATCAGCCTCGTTGACGTTCGCGAATTTCGTCCAGGCTCTTGCAGTCGATACAGAGGGTTGCGGTTGGACGCGCCTCAAGACGGCGAATGCCAATTTCCATACCACATTGTTCGCAATAGCCATAATCACCGGATTCCAGGTGATCCAGCGCCTCATCAATTTTCTTAATCAGTTTGCGCTCGCGATCGCGGGTGCGTAGCTCAATGGTGAATTCGGACTCCTGGGTGGCGCGATCATTGGGATCCGGAAAGTTGGCCGCTTCATCCTGCATATGATGTACGGTGCGATCAACTTCTTCCATCAGTTCATGCTTCCAGTTCAGTAAAAGCTGGTTGAAATGAACGACGTGAGCGTCGTTCATATATTCCTCACCTTTGACCATCTTGTAGGGTTCAAAGAATTTTGGATTGGAATTTGTTGTCGTTTCCCCCCGGCTGGCTGTAGCCTTTTTAGTCATGGGGTTTTTACCGGCTGATTTTTTACTTGCGACCTTTCTGGTGGTGGTTTTTTTGGCCGCTGTTTTTTTCACGGCAGGCTTTTTTTTGCTGACGGCCGGTTTTTTACTGGCGACGGTTTTCTTTTTGACTGTAGTCGTTTTCTTTGCGGGCATCTCTAACTGTCTCCTACCAATACCGGAATCCAAAATGAACGCGATTAAATACCAGAATATTCAAAACAGTGCAATAAATGAATGGAGATCAAACCCATATTTTAGCACAAAACAGCATTTTTTGCCGCTAAGGTATTGATATTGACGCCGCATCGATGGCCGCTTTTCCGAAACGGTCTACGCCAAAAGTAACTTTTTCCTTGTTTCGCTGTCTCTAAATCGCTATTCCAAATACCCGTACTCCCCGTTTTGGGAGCGGGAGCCATCCGGCTTTTAGCCGTAACCCGAAGCCACTGGCTTTAGCCAGTGGAGCAGTCACCATCCAGGGGTATCAGACGTGCAGGAAACACTACAGGCATTATTATTTGATGTGGACGGTACCCTGGCAGATACCGAGCGGGATGGGCACCGGGTGGCCTTTAATCTGGCTTTTCGGGAGGCCGGACTGAACTGGAACTGGTCTGTCGGGCTTTATGGGAAGCTACTGGCGGTCACCGGCGGCAAGGAGCGGATGAAGTACTATCTGGAGTGCTTCAACACCGATTTTGCATGCCCGGCCGATATCGACGGTTTCATCGCTGAACTGCATCGTTCCAAGACGGCGCATTACACCGCTTTGCTGGCTGAGGGCCGCATTCCCCTGCGTCCGGGTGTGGAACGCCTGCTGAGAGAAGCACGGAAGAAGGGACTGCGTATGGGGATTGCAACGACCACCACGCCGGCCAGTGTGCAGGCGCTGCTGTCTCAGACACTGGGGCCGGATTCAGAAAACTGGTTTGACGTGATTGCCGCCGGTGATGTGGTGCCTGCGAAAAAGCCGGCAGCCGACATCTATCTCTGGGCGATGGAAAAAATGGATCTGCGATCAGCGCAATGTATCGCCTTCGAAGACTCGGAAAATGGCGTCAAATCCTCTATGGCAGCCGATCTGCGAACGATTGTCACGGTCAATGATTATACCCGTGAGCATGATTTTTCCGGAGCCATGCTGGTTCTGGACAATATGGGCGATCCGGATCAACCCTTTACGGTTCTGCAGGGCAATCACGATCTTGTGAAGGGTGCTGTCTGCCTGGATCTGGAACTGGTACAACGCCTGGCGGGCAGCGGTGGTGCATCAGCATGAACGACGAGTTCCGAGGCCGCTATTCTTGACCCAGCACTTTTTCAGTGCTTCCTGGCGGATTGTTTCCACAGAAAATACAAACAGCCCACGGCTATAGCCAACCACACGACGACCCAGAAGAGTTCCGGCAAGCCTGTTAAACCGGCCAGGTTGGCGCCATCGCCAATATTGCGGCCATCGAGCAGATACAACGGGCTGCGTATGGCATCCAGCAGCACAAAGACACCGACCAATTGGATGAAAAATTTCACACTGATCCAGAGTGACTTATAAAGCGGGATGATGTACATCAGTAATAAAACCATGAGGATAACAATGGTCGATAAGTTACGCGCCCATAGTACCAATGTGATGCCAAGCATGGCGGCGATAGCGCCGACCAGAAACTTCGCCCTGGTGTTGGACAAGCTATTACCCAGCCGGTAAATCAGAACTCCCCACAGGGCGCTACCGGCATAGCCTGAAAAGCTGACTAAAAAGCGAATACCGCCGCTGCTGGTGCACACACCCGATCCATTAAAATTCAATTTAATGTTATCGATCATACCACCGGTCAACAAAGCCATCAGACCGTGGCTGATTTCATGGAAGAATGTTTCACTCCATAAAAAGGGCAAATTGATTATGGGAAAATAATCAATAATAAAGGCTGCGGCAATGAAAACGAGCAGCCGCTGCTGTGCGGTCAGGCTCATTCTTGAGCGCCGACAAGAATCAGATGAAACAGTGCCGGGTGATGATATTGTTTATGCGCCAATCAGACCTGCCAGCAATAGTCCCACCACAATATAGATACTGCCCTCGATGGCGCCCACGGCAATATTGGCCTGTTCACCTACCTCTTCAGCAACATTTACCCGATGTAATACCCCAAGGCGTATGACAATGGCGATCAGGGTCAGCAGAACAAACAAGGCCAGGGCTACTGCAAACCATACTATAAAGACGTTGATGAAGGCATCGGGGTCATATTCTACGGCAGTGAAAGCGGCGCTGACGGCAATGGCAATGCCGATTCGATAGGCGCTAAAACGAAGCGCCAGGGCGATAT
>DRJN01000108.1 GCA_011052165.1 Gammaproteobacteria bacterium | reverse complement strand
TCAAAAACTGAGAGAAACCCGGAAGCAGAAATAAACAACCCCGCCGCAAGCGGACGGGGGATTAATCTGTAACGTACTGATGGGTTTCGCTTCGCTCTACCCATCCTACCGTTTTTCGTGGCAAGCCACGGGGAATCAAACCCAAAGAGATTAACATGAAAACACTACTCATCACTGGCGGCGCGGGCTTCATCGGTTCCAACTTTGTCCACCACTGGGTTAAGCAGCACCCTGAAGATCGCATCATTAACCTGGATGCCCTGACCTATGCGGGCAACCTGGAAAATCTGAACGGGATTGAACCCTCTGAAAACTATCGTTTTGTCCACGGTAATATTTGCGATGCCGATCTGGTCAACACGCTGTTCGAAGACGAAAAAATCGATCATGTAGTCCATTTTGCCGCCGAGTCTCATGTAGATCGCTCCATTACCGCTCCGGAGACCTTTATCAAAACCAACGTCCACGGCACCTTCCCCCTGCTCGAAGCGGCGCGCAAATACTGGGCTAACGACACCCGCCGCCGCTTTTTGCATGTTTCCACTGATGAGGTTTATGGTAGCCTCGAAGCGGGTGATCCCGCTTTCACCGAGACCACTGCCTATGCGCCCAACAGCCCCTATTCCGCCTCCAAAGCATCGTCAGATCATCTCGTGCGCGCTTATTTCCATACCTACGATTTGCCTGTCATCACCACAAACTGTTCCAATAACTATGGCCCTTACCAGTTTCCGGAAAAACTGATCCCGCTGGTTTTTATCCATGCTCTGGAAGGCAAGCCCCTGCCCGTGTACGGTGATGGCAAACAGATCCGTGACTGGCTACATGTGAGCGATCACTGCCGAGGGATTGATGCCGTCCTGCAACAGGGGCAACCGGGTGAAACCTATAACATAGGCGGCTGTAATGAATGGGCTAACATCGATATCGTACATCAAATTTGCACTCGCCTGGATGGACTGCACGCCGGGGAAAAGCCAAAAGCTGAACTCATTACCTATGTCACCGATCGCCCCGGCCACGACAGACGCTACGCAATAGACGCAGGCAAAATCATGCATGAACTGGGCTGGAAGCCGGAGTACACATTTGAAACCGGTATCGAACAAACCCTGCACTGGTACCTCGACAACCAGGGTTGGTGGGAACGGGTACGCGATGGCGAATATCGCAAGTTTATCGAACAGCAATACAAGAGTCTTGCAGGATAAAAACAAGGTGGCACCTGCCTGCGCAACTGAAATGACTCAGAACTGTTCCCGCCAGTAAATAATCCGATCATCGCCGCGAAAAAGCCCAAAGCTGGCGCGCCCGCGGGGGTTGCTGGGGCCGGCACCACTCCAATTATACAGCAGCCATGTTGGAGCCGTACCCGTTATATCCATATTGCCGGTGAAACCCGCGCCGGGGGCTTTCAGCCAGGCATTGAAATTGCCAGCCAGCGGAGGTTCGGCAAACTGTTCTGACACCGGACCAGGCAACAGGCCAGCGGCGCTGCAATTGCTGCCGCCACTCTTAGCACTATCATCCCAGATGCAGGTTTGCCCGGCGCTGCCACCGGTCCCGGCTGTCAGCGAATCACTGGTATTCGGATCTGACAGGCCCAGAGAAATGGAGGTGCAACTGCTGTCTTTCGTGTTGGTCACATAACCATTACCGTTGAAATATTGCACGGTAACGGGCACGGCCAGATCGTTCAGCTCAGAGCCAAAGGCGTTTTCGATATTCAGACGCCCACTACGGATATCTACCGTCGGTTCGCTATGCCCCAGGGAAGAGACCGTATCGTTATCAATGGCGCGCAGGTTGATGCTTGCCGGCGCGGTATCCTTGGTGGAAAAGGTATAGGTGACATCGGTGCGCGAGCCATAGCCGTTGCTGAAATCGCTGCCGCTGAAAGTATTGTTAGTAAACAAACTGCTATTGCCTGCATTGGATACCTGCGGTAACTGGACGAAGCTGCCTGTATAGTTCTGGGTCTGGCTACCGGTGGTATTAAAGGCCGTGATGTTTACTGTGAAGGGCTGGCCTGAGTAGGTGAAGCCATCGGTATTGCAACCCTGCACGCGGCTGACATCAAAATAAGCCGGAGTGAAGCGACCGAAGATGCCGGTATTGAGCGTGGTGTTACCGATGACGGTCTCACCCAGATAGTTGGTTCCTCCAGTCAGCGCAGCGGTGATACTAAACACACCGACTTCGGACAAACTCTGATTATTAATGGTGACTTCACCATTTTTAGTAATACTGGTGTCGGTGACAGCCAGGCGGCCACTTGCCCCGCTTCCCGGAGCGATGAGGCTGTGGGTCAGGTGAATGCCGTTATGAACAAAATTAGGCGTGACCGTATTGTCGGCGCAGGCGGCGCGTACTTTCAGATTAAAGCCGGATCCGGCTGCGGTGAAAGCGCTGCACGCGGCATTCCTCGAAACACAGGCCGCATTGGCGTCATTACTATAGACATAGAGTTTCGCCGGTTTGCTGACCCAGGTGGTCGAGCCGCTCATGGTTAAACCTGATTCGACGCCCGTGCCGGTAAAGCGGCTGTTCAGGATCAATCGCCCGGCGTCGGGATAGGTGACTTTTATTATAGCCTGACCATTGCCATCAAAACTTAAGGGTACGCCGGTGCCGGGTGGAGCGGTCGCCAGCGCATAGTTGGCCGTGCCGTTATTCAAGGTCAATACATTCGTACCCTGTGCGGGACTGTCATATTGGGTCCAGAAATTAATCGTTTCATTGCGATTGGCGAACGAGGGCACACACTGCTGGGTGGTCTGATCCAGACGCACGGCGCTGACGGTGATATTGCCCGAGGGGGCGCAGGAAATCTGGGTCGGAATACTGTAGATAAAGCCGGTATTATAAAAGGTCAGGTTGCAACTACTGGAACCGTCTGTCGTATTCAGGCATACCGGCGAGAAATTGGTGGCGCTGGGTGCTGAATTGCTGACCCCCAGCGTAACGGTTCCTGGGGTGGTATGACGCAGTTGCAGGGTCGCACTGCCGCCGGTAATAATCTGGGTGTTGCCGCCGACCCAGCCAGCCGGACTCAGGGTGATACTCACATCCCCGGTGTACAGGCTGGTGCAAGTAGGATCGGCACAGGTGCGAATGCTGATCTTTTCAGGTTCGCAGGTCAGGGCGCTGCCGTCGTGCCGGATCTCGATGTGATCCAGTGTGGAGATGATCGTGCAGGCATGCGTCTCGGCCATCACCGTGGCGATTTCGGTCTTGCTGAGGGCCTTGTTATAGACTTGCAGTTCGTCGATGTCACCATCGAAGCGCCAGTTGGGTACCGCCTCAGAACCTGCGGCGTTGGTTTCGCCGCCAATGCTGGCGGTGCCGCTGTCGCTGCCCCAGTTACCGGAATAGCGGCTGGCGGAAGTGACTGCGCTGGCATTGACATAGATCTGGCGGGTGTGGGCGATGGCGTCATGTACCGCGGTGACAAAATACCACTGCCCCGCGCTGATAACAGCCGATGAATCGAGGCTGATCGGATTGATATTGCGGGAGAAGAAACGCAGCTTCCCATTGCCTGGATCGCCCAGCGAAAAAGCAAAGCCGCCACTATTGTTTTCGTCATCGGCGAAAATGCGCTGATCCTTGTTGATAACGTTGGCCTTGATCCAGGCGGTAATGGTAAAACTGCCTGTCAGGTTGGGAAAGCCGGGTAGCGCCACGTAGTCATTGTTACCGTCAAAGCTACCATAGCGACAGGTACCAGGATTGGAGGCAATCGCCCAGTTGGACATGCTGCTACCGCCAGTAGTGGCGCCATTATTGCCCGTACCGCTGTAGCCGTGCCCGGAACTGTCTGCTACCTCGCCGGCCGTACCATTCCAGGCCGCTTCGTCCATATGCCAGTTAGCCAGCAGACAGCCGTGAGTCAGGTTCATGTCAGCATTGATCTGGCGGGCGGACAGTACTTTGGTGTAAATCCGGGTTTCATCCAGCAGGCCGCCCGCCGGGTTCGAAGTGTAATCGCTGCCACTGACGCCGCCGGTGCGATTGTCGCCGAAGTACAGGCTGTTGAGGTTGCCCAGCAGGCCGGTAATATTGAGCGGTCCGAGGCGATCGCCACGGTTGGTGGCCTGGCGTGACCCATCGACATAAATTTGCAGCCAGTCGGCGTCGTTATTGATATCCCAGGTGATAGCCACATGATGCCAACTGCCAGCGGCAAAATTATTGTTGCCGGTCTGCACGACCAGATCATGGTCATTGGAATCCTCAAGCACGAAACGCAGACGACCATTGGTGCGTTTGACCAGAAAGAAATATTTATCCGCGCCGCTGCCGCCATTATTGCGGGATCCGTCCAGCAGCATGCGATTGCCGCTGCTCCATTTGTTGTTGCTGTTGTACCAGAAGGTAATGGTGCCCCTGGAACCTATCTGATTACGGACATTGAGCTGGCTGTCCACGGCATTCCCATTGCGGCTGAAATCCCCGGCCCGGCACAGGTGGCCGGGCGTGGTGGTGTTGGCGGTGCCCACCCGGTTGCCGGGGTGGCCATTGCCGCTGGTGTCGATCACCTCATTGGGCGTACCGTTCCAGGCCAGCTCATCCATCGCGTAATACGTCTGGGGCGAGGGCGTATGAGGGCTGAACCGCAAGGCTGTATTGGCCAGATTGGTGGCGCTACTGTAGTCGTAAAGCTGATAGTCATCGGTAGTCACTTCCCAGCCTATTTGTGGATGCCCCTGGCTGGGGTTGCTGATGTTGCCGAACTGGTACACAAAGTCGCCGTTTTCGTACAAAATAACCTGTACATCAAAATGGCTGCCCGCAGCGGCCCATTCGGGTACGGCGGAAAAGGTGACGACGAAGTAGCGGTTGGGTGCGCTACCAAGTGAAGCATAACGCACGGTGCCGCCGACAGCGGGATTAAGATCGCCGCCATAGGCGCGTAAGGTGCGCACCAGATGGGTGTCGGGCATGGGATAGGGATAAATGCGCGGGGTGAAGCTGCCGTAGGTACCGTAGCCGCAGTAAGTGTTGTTGAACTGCAGGCGGCCGTTGGACATGATGCGCACCGAGTTGTAGTTGGTGCCGCCAAAATTAAAGGTGAAGCCCAGGGGCAGTTCTTTGGTAATGTCGTCATCGGTCGAAGCCGAGGGACCACTGCATTCGTTGCTGCCCGATGCATGGGTCCAGACGGCATTGGTATGGCCGGCAGGATCGATCCAGTTGAACGCCTGGGTCTTCTCTGTATAAGTACCCGCAAAGGCGGTAGCGCTGGCCAACATCAGGAGCACCAGACTCCAGAGTAGAACCGCTTTATATGTCCTGAAAATTATCATGGCTTAAACCTCAGACGCAGACGACGACGACTGTATTCAGGATCGCTGCTGCTGCCGTAAGTGCCCGTAGCGTCAATAGTATAAAATGTATTGCCGTCTACATTTGTGCTACGGCTGCTCACGCTTGCCTGCGTACCGGCAAGTGCGCCGCCGGAAAAAGTCATACTGGTATTGCCGCTGCCACCATAAATAGCCTGGTACATGCCCCATTGCAAGCCGCTGCGCGCAGCAAGATAGGCGCGCGCCGACGTGTATTCCTCGCTCAGAGAAGTGTGACTGGTGGACGAGATCTGCACCATCCCCGCAGCCAGCAAGGCCAGCACCACAATCAAAAAAATAGCCGCCGCAATCGCAAAGCCGCCTTGCGCACGTATGCGCGCAGGGACGAGTAAGGAGTGACGAGGGGCGAGGAGAACCGTCCTGTTTCGCATCACCTGCGGCCGGTTTCTTACTTTGCCTTCCTCTTTCTGTACTGGAGAACCCTTCGACAGGCTCAGGGCGAACGGGATCGGGGTTACTGCGTCCCTCGTCCCTCGCCGCTCGTTACTGATTTTAGGGCGCATTGTAAACCTGGGCCTCGTGGATCATTTGCAGGGATTCGGTACCGTTGTTAACGCTGATGTCGATGCGCAACAAGCCGGAGCGCAGCAGCGATCCTGGCATATAGGTAAAGGTGCAGGCGCTGACATTTTTAAGCAATAATTTTTTTGTGCCGCTGATGGCAACCGCCGGGGAAGCGAAGCTGCTGCGCGCACGATAAAGATTGGTCCCCTGAAGATAGAACAGGGTGACATGGTTTTCGATGATCTGAAAGCGATGGCTGGGGGACTGGGTGGGGAAATTTACCGCCGAGGCAAACTGAATCACGTTGACATCATCGGCGGGCACACCATTAGTGACCTTGCTGCCAATGCCGGAGATCTGCTGACGATGACTGCCGTTATTATAGATGTCAGCGTTATCCGTGTTATACACCACCACCCACTGCCCGGCAGCCGCGTTGATATTGTTGCCCGAGAGTACATCGAAGCTGTTAGCAAAAGCCGGGGCAATCGGTAGCGGTGCGCGTGCCTGACCGCTGGCATAGTTACCGCTACGGATCTGGTATTCCCCGGCATCCACGGTGCGAATAAAATAAACAATACTGCCGGGGAATACCAGAC